>CAIWTI010000221.1 GCA_903915545.1 uncultured Actinomycetes bacterium
CCGCGACCGACGCGAGCACGGGGATTCCCGCTGGCGCAACGGGAATGAGCACCGTGGCGATCAAGGCTCCGGCAACTGCGACCGCCGGCGCACGACGCTGCCGCAGCTGCGGCGCGAGCAACGCGAGGAAGGCGGCGGGGAACATCGCGTCCAAGCCAAGCGCGTGTGGGCTTGCGACCGCGCGCGACAGCTCGGCTCCAACGAACGTCGCAATGTTCCAGAAGACGAACACCGACCCGCCGGTCAGCAGAAATGCGCGGCGACCTTCGGCCACGGTTGAAGCGCCGGTTCCCATCGCCGTCGACTCATCGATGATCACGTGCGCTGCAAGGAGCCGCGCCGGGCGACGGGTTGGAAGCAGTGGCGAAACCGCGACGCCATAGGCCAGGAGCCGCATCGCCACCACGAGTCCATTCGCGAGAGCGCTGGCCACGCCACCGCCTCCGGCGATCACGCCGATCACTGCGATCTGCGTTGCCCCGGTGAACACGAGGGCCGAGAGTGCCACTGCTTTTGCCGTTGAGAGTCCCGCCGCAGTGGCAAGTGCGCCAAAGGAGAGTCCGTACACACCAGTCGCAACACCGATCGCAAGAGCACGGCCAACGATCGCATCCGAGCGACCGCGCGATGAGAGCCAAGAGCGCATTTACAGAACGGTAGTTGCTGCAAATAGACGAACAGTTCCCCCCTCGTGCTCGCCGCGGGCTCTGGTACAACCCCTAGCGATCTCGCGGCTCGTGCGCCGCGGCAAAACGGCGCAAACCGCAGAGAGAAAGGGAGACATGAGCGACTCGAAGCTCGATAAGGCGACCGCAGCACAGCTCGCCGACAAGGAGATGTACCGCTGGATGATCGGCTTCGGCATCCCGTGTTTCCTCGTCGCGTTCTTCACCAGCTTGACGTTCGCCTTCGACAAGTTCTGGATGATCGGCCCGGCAATCGTTGTCCTCATCGGCACGATCTTCGCGCTCGTCTACCTGACGCTGACGACCGATCTCAACGAGACCGGCGACGGCTTCTACGCCGACGCGCACTAGCTCCGCGCTCGTCGCGCCGGCACGTCGCAGGCGAAACCAGGGTTTTTCCGCTTCACATCCGCCTCCAGGGGTGTTAGGTTCGCGCTGACGTATGCCATCAGCAGCTGCCCCGGGCGACGCTGTCCGGGCGGAAGGAGTGGACGCTTTGACCGAAGACCAGCATGGGTCGGGAGCGCACGGCGAATACGACGCGAAATTGGCGGACAAGGAGATGTACCGGTGGATGACCGGTTTCGGCATCCCGATGGCGCTCGTCGCCTTCTTTACGAGCCTCGCGTTCGGGTTCGGGAAGTTCTGGCTGATTGGCCCGGCTGTCGTCGTGCTGATCTCCTCGATCTTCGCGCTCGTCTATCTGACGTTGACGACGGATCTGAACGAGTCGGGCGACGGGTTCTACCTTGAGCCGCACCACTGAGTTCCCTTGAAACCCGTTAGTTTGACGCGAGAGGCCTGCGGGCCTCTCGTCGTTTTAGGGGACGCGGGAGCCGACGAAACCACTAGGTTGCCTTGGTGGGGTCGAACTCAACAGACGGTGTGCTGGGTGGAATGACGCCGTTCCTTGCCGGTGTCGCGGCGATGTTTGCGTCGATGTACTCAACGCAGGCGATCCTCCCCGACCTCGGCAAGGCGTTTCACGTCTCGCCGTCGCGTTCCGGTCTCACGATCTCGGTCGTCATCTTCGCGCTCGCTATTGGGTCGTGGATCTGGGGCCCGCTGTCCGACCGGATAGGCAGGCGTCGTTCGCTCGTGTACTCGAGCACCGCCTTGATCGTTCCGACGGCGTTCCTGTCGTTCTCGCCGAACTTCGAGACCCTCCTCTTGCTGCGCACCGCGCAGGGGCTCTGCATGCCGGGACTGCTGACGGTCGGTGTCCCGTACGTCACCGAGACGTACGCCCCACGCCTGGGTGGAAAGGCGATGGGGCTCTACACCTCGGCTCTGATCGCCGGGTCGGTCACCGGACGCGTGGGCGTGGCGCTTGTCACGTCGGTCGCCGGTTGGCGAACGGCACTGGCGCTCCTCGCGATCATGCCCACGGCCGCGGCGGTGATGATGGCGCGCACGCTCCCGCCAGAGCCGTCGCGCCCCGCCCCGACCGGGCAGCGCTCGCAGGGCCGCAAGATCCTCACGCTCCTCCACAATCGCAATCTCGTCGCAGCCACAATTGGCGGTAGCGCGCTGATGTTCGGCTTCATGGGCGTCTGCTCGTACATCCCCTACCGGCTTGAGCATCCGCCGTTCTCGCTGTCTCATGCCGCAACGAGCGCGATCTTCGGGTTCTGGATCCTCGGTCTCCTCACACCGTCGGCCGGGCGCCTCGCCTACCGATTTGGCTGGCGCAAGATGGCGCTCGTCACGATGGCCACCTGCGCGCTCGGCGGCGCGCTCACGTTGATTCCGTGGCTCCCGGCCGTTGCGGCCGGCTTCGGTCTGATGACGGTTTCGAACTTCGCTGCCGTCACAACGGTGCAGATCGGCGTCGGCCTTTCCGTCGATCGCGACCACGGCACAGCCACCGCCATCTACTACAGCGTCTACTACTCGGTCGGCGCGCTCGGCGCCTACCTCCCCGGCATTCTCTGGCAGGACTTCGGCTGGCGCGGGGTGATCGCCGGAAGCCTCGGCGTCTACGTCGTGGGCGCCGCTGCGCTCGTTCTGCTTGCGGGCCGAGTCTGGCGGCGACTCTCGCCGGAAGAACTCACGATCGACGAGGCAGGCATCACGTTGTAACCGGGTGCCGTGGCTTCAACACGATCGTCTCGGTTGGCGATCTCGTGAGGATCCAGGCGAGCTGCTTTTCGGTGAATCCGCCATGGCCATTCGTTGGGGCGGGCGCAAGCACGCGATCGAATGATTCGGCCTGCCAGAGCCGCTGAAGCGCGTGCGTCAATGTCCGCCCCTTCTCGATCCGGGCGTCAACCGCAACTCCCGCGCGAAGCGCTTCGGTCTCGACCGCCTCAAGCAGTGGCATTGCTCGGGCGACCTGCTCACGCAACGGCGAGGCTTCGCCGTACTCCAGCGGAACGACGAGGAGGTACGCCGGCACGAGCACCGCATCCTCGGCGCGGGCGATGCGAATGGCAGCGCTGAGCACTTCCTCGTCCAGCCGCCCCGAGAACGGCACGAGAATGCGGCGGCCACTCGTTCGACGAGGACGCCGCGGCCGGCGCTGCAACAGGTAACCCGCAACCAACCCCAGCGCTACACCGACGACGAGCATAAGACCGCCGCTCACCGATCGACCGGCCGTTCAGCTCGGTTCGCCACGATGCGCAGATCGACGCCCGGAAGCGCACGGATCAGAGCGCCGACCAGCGAACCACGCAGAAGATCTCGAGCACGGCCCTCGCGCGGGGTGCCGATGATGACGTAGGTCGCCCCGCGCTCGCGCACAACCCGTTGCACCGTCTCGACGAAGCGGTCACCTTCTTCCTCGACAAACCGTCCACCGAGAATCACGACGAGTCTCCGAAGCGCCGCCAGGGACACCTCTTCGCTCGCGGTGAGCCGCCCCTGCCCCACGCGGATGAACACGACGTCGAGTTCGGCGCCAAGGCGTTCAGCGGAGCGAAACGCCCTCCGTACGATTCGCTGCGACCGCGCATCGGGTGTGACGAGAGCCAAGATCCGCTCGTGCACGGCCGCAGCCGACATCGGGTCGAGCGCCGTTCCGAGTCGCCGTGCCTCAACACCTTCAGCAACTTCGCGAAGCGCCAGCTCGCGCAGCGCCGAAAGCCGGTCGGCGCGAAAGAAATTGGCGAGTGCCGATTCGACCTGCCCTACGGGATAGACCTTCCCGGCTCGAATCCGGTCCTGCAGCGTTTCGGGCGAGAGATCGACGAGCACGACCTCGTCGGCATCTTCGAGGATGCTGTCGGGGAACGTCTCGCGCACGCGCACACCCGTCAGTTCAGCCACCTCGTCGTTCAAGCTCTCAAGGTGCTGAACGTTGACCGTTGAGATCACGTCGATGCCTGCTTCGAGAAGCGTCTCGATGTCCTGATACCGCTTCTCGTGCCGCATCCCGGCAGCATTTGTGTGGGCGAGCTCATCAACGAGTGCAAGCTCCGGGGCACGAGCAAGGATCGCGTCGAGGTCAAGCTCTCCGAGTTGCGTCCCGCCGATCTGCATGGTCAGCCGAGGCACAGACTCAAGCCCGTCGGCGAGCACCGAGGTGTCGGGTCGGTCGTGAGGTTCGAGGTACCCGATGACGACATCGCGACCTTCCGCGGCCGCTAACCGCCCCTCTTGCAGCATCCGATACGTCTTTCCGACACCGGCTGCCATGTCCAGCAGAATCCGGTACCGGCCCCGCATCAGTCGCTCCGGCCGACCCTCATGCGCCGAGGAGGTTGTGGACGATCAGGTCGATCAGCTTGATGCCGACAAACGGCAGGATCACCCCGCCGCCCCCGTAGATGAACAGGTTGCGGCGTAGGAGCGCGGTGGCACCGATCGCCCGGTACTTCACACCGCGCAGCGCGAGTGGCACGAGCGCGGGGATCACGAGGGCGTTGAAGATGATCGCCGACAGGATCGCGCTGCGCGGCGTGCCAAGGTGCATCACGTTCAGCTGCGCGAGCGGCCCGCTGTGTCCCGGAACGGTCGCATAGGTCGTGGCGAACATCGCAGGGAGGATCGCGAAGTACTTCGCCACGTCATTGGCGATCGAGAAGGTTGTGAGGGCGCCGCGCGTGATCAGCAGCTGCTTTCCCACCTCGACGATCTCGATCAGTTTCGTCGGGTTCGAGTCGAGGTCGACCATGTTTCCGGCCTCCTTTGCGGCGGAGGTACCGGTGTTCATCGCAACGCCAACGTCGGCCTGTGCGAGAGCGGGCGCGTCGTTCGTACCGTCGCCGGTCATCGCAACCATGCGGCCCTTCGCCTGCTCCTCCTTGATCAACGCCATCTTCGTTTCAGGCGTCGCCTCGGCGAGGAAGTCGTCGACGCCGGCCTCTTCGGCGATCACGGCTGCGGTCACGCGGTTGTCGCCCGTGATCATCACGGTGCGGATGCCCATGCGGCGAAGCTCGTCGAACCGCTCGCGCATGCCGCCCTTCACCACGTCCTTCAGGTGCACGACGCCGAGCACAAAGTTGTCTTGGGCAACCACGAGCGGCGTTCCACCGGCGCGGGCAATCGTTTCGACTGCCTCGTCAAGCCGCGGCGGAATCACTCCCCCCTGCTCGGTCACCCAGCGCTTGACTGCGTCGGCGGCCCCTTTGCGCAGGCGGTGACCGTCGAGATCGACGCCGCTCATTCGCGTCGTTGCCGAAAACGGGATGAAGAGCGCCTCGTGGTCGGCGAGCTCGCGTCCGCGCAGTCCGAACTGCTCCTTCGCGAGAACGACGATCGACCGACCCTCAGGCTTTTCGTCAGCGAGCGATGCGAGCTGCGCAACCTCCGCGAGCTCGGCGGCACCCACTCCATCAACCGGGATGAACTCGGACGCCTGGCGATTGCCAAGTGTGATCGTGCCGGTCTTGTCGAGCAGGAGCACATCGACGTCGCCCGAGGCCTCGACGGCCCGCCCCGACATCGCGAGGACATTGCGCTGCACAAGCCTGTCCATTCCCGCGATCCCGATCGCCGAGAGCAAGGCGCCGATCGTGGTCGGGATCAGCGCCACCAGGAGCGCGATCAATACGGTCTGCGAGAGGTTTGTGCCCGAATACAGCGCGTAGGGTCGGAGTGTCACGACGGCAGCGACAAACGTGACCGTCAGACCCGCAAGCAGGATGTTAAGCGCCACCTCGTTCGGCGTCTTGCGCCGTTCGGCACCCTCGACAAGCGCAATCATCCGGTCGAGGAACGACCGTCCGGGCTCTTGCGTGACCTCGATTACGAGCTTGTCCGAGAGGAGGCGAGTGCCGCCGGTGACGGCCGAGCGGTCTCCACCAGCCTCCCGGATTACCGGTGCTGACTCGCCGGTGATTGCCGACTCGTCGACCGAACCAACACCTTCGATGATCTCGCCATCGGCGGGGATCACACCGCCAGCTTCGACCACAACCACATCGCCGCGCTGGAGTTCAGGCGCAGGCACCTCTTCCAACGTTCCGTCGGGAAGCCGACGAAGCGCCGCTGTTGTCGTACGCGTCGCGCGCAACGCACTTGCCTGGGCCTTGCCGCGGCCCTCGGCGATCGCCTCGGCGAAGTTCGCAAACAGAACCGTCAGCCACAGCCACACCGCAGTCGTCGCGACGAACCACAAATTCCCGGTGTCGCCGCGCAGCAACTGGAGCGCGAAGATCCCCGTCGTGATCACACTCCCGACCTCGACGATGAACATCACGGGGTTACGGATCTGCAGCCGGGGATCGAGTTTGGGGAACGAGTCACGCGCCGCCCCGAGAACGAGCTCTCGCGTGAACAGGCTTGAGGTCTCGCGTGCCATCAGTGTCCTTCCGCCTTCGCAAGCGCGAGGTTGAGCTTCAACACGTTGACGCCGGGCTCGCCGAAGAAGCCGAGCGAGCGACCGTCCGTGTTCTTCTTGATCAGCTGTGCCACGGTGGCGAGCGGCAGGCCGGATACCGCGGCGATCCGGTGCGACTGGAGCGCGGCGTACGCAGGCGAGATGTCGGGGTCGATGCCCGATCCTGATGTCGTGACGGCATCGACGGGGACTCCGGCCGCAGCCAGACCCGGGTTGTAGGGCCCTTCGAGAGCGATCACAGCAACGAGCTGCTTGTGCACCGCAGTCGCAAGATCGGCACTCGTCGGTCCGAGATTGGCGAAGCTCGTCGCCGCGGCGTTGTAGGCAACACCGGATGGCCGCTCATGGAACCACTGGTTGCCAGTGAACTCCTGGGCAACGAGCTTCGAGCCAACGACCTTCCCGTCCTTTGTGATCAGCGAACCGTTCGCCTGCGATGCAAACGCGGTCTGACCAATTCCGGTGACAAGGAGGGGGTATCCGACTCCGAACGCGAGCGTTGAGAGCACGACGACGACGGCAGACGTTGCAACGAGGCGGCCGATCACGAGAGTCCCTCAACAATCGGGCCGAGCGTCAACGCGGGGAGCACCATCAGCCCTGCGGTGAGGAGAATGACGCCCACGAGCAGGAACGCGAACGTCGCACCGTCGGTGCGGAAGGTTCCCGCCGAGACGGGCGCAGGCCGCTTCGCAGCGAGCGATCCGCCGAGGGCGAGTGCGGCGAGCAGTGGCACGAAGCGGCCGAGCAGCATCGCAACGCCGCCGAACGACGCTGCGAACGGCGTCCCGCCGTAGCCGGCAAACGCGCTGCCGTTGTTGTTGCCCTGTGAGGTGTAGGCGTACAGCGCCTCGGTAAAGCCGTGGGCGCCATGGTTGAAGACGGACGCGAGTCCCTTGTCGCTGACGACCGCGATAGCTGTCAGCGTGAGGACCATCGTCGGCACGAAGAGAGCGCCAACCGCGACGATCTTCATCTCACGTGCCTCGATCTTCTTGCCGAGGTATTCCGGCGTGCGGCCGACCATCAGCCCGGCCACGAACACGGCGATCAGGATCATGAAGAACATTCCGTAGAGCCCCGAGCCAACGCCGCCGAAGACGACCTCTCCGAGGAAGATGTTGACGAGCGGCGCACCACCCCCGGCAGGCGTCATTGCGTCGACACCGCCGTTGACCGACCCGTTCGAGGCATCAGTGGTCGCCACCGCCCAAAGCGACGTGTTGGCGATGCCGAAGCGCACTTCCTTGTCCGACATGTTCCCGCCGCTCTGACTACCGCTGGCCGTGACGTTGACGCCCGCCGAGCGCAGTACGGCCGATCCGTGCTGCTCTGCGGGAACGGTCACCGCGACTCCTGCAGCGAAGAGGACGAACATCGAAGCGAACACGACAAACGCATGTCGACGTGCGAGCACCATGCGGCCGAACATGAAGACCTGCGCCGCCGGGATCAGCAGGATCGACAGCACTTCAAGGAAGTTCGTCAGACCATTCGGATTCTCAAAGGGGACGGCCGAGTTTGAATTGAAGAAGCCGCCACCGTTCGTACCGAGCTGCTTGATCGCTTCCTGCGATGCCACGGGGCCGCGCGCAATCGACTGCTGCGCGCCCTGCACCGTCGTAGCAACGACATGCCCGTGCAACGTCTGGGGAACGCCTTGCGAGACGAGGATCACGGAGAGCGCGAGGGCGAGCGGCAGCAGGATGTAGACGAGCGATCGATAGAGATCTGTCCAGAAGTTCCCGAGCCCGCCCTCCCCGCGCCGCGCGAAACCGCGAATGACTGCCGCGAGCACTGCCATCCCGACCGCCGCCGAAACGAAGTTCTGGACGGCGAGTCCAACCATCTGGGTTAGGTACGACATCGTCGTCTCGCCTGCGTAGTACTGCCAGTTCGTATTGGTGACAAAGCTCGCTGCCGTGTTGAACGCGATGTGCCACGGGACGGCTGGCAGATGATCGGGGTTGAAGAACAGGTGACTCTGCAACCGCTCAAGTCCGTAGAGCCCGACGATGAACACCGAACTGAAGATCAGGACGGCGAGGCCGTAGCGCTTCCAATCTTGGTCGCGCTCTTTCACGGCACCGGTCAGTCGAGCGAATGCGCGCTCAGGGGCGCCGAGGAAGCGGAGCCGGCGCTCAAACGGGGTGATCTCGGCGCTGTAGACCTTCGCCATCACGAGGCCGAGCGGATACCCGAGGGCACCGAGCGCGACCATGTAGAACAGGATCTGCAGCCAGCCGTTCGCGGTCATCAGAACTCCTCGCCGCGGAAGAGGGCATAGACGAGATACACGAGCACCGCCACGGATACGACGAGGCCGAAGATGTCACCGGCACCCATCAGACGCGACCGAAAAGTGAGAGGAGCAGGAAGCAGAAGCCGAGGCAACCGCCGGTGATCAATGCTGCCAGGACGTCGTTCATTAGACGTTCCCTTGCCCGACCGATCGCTTACCTACCTGCATGCCTCCACGCTAGGAGCCGTCCCCTGAAGGGCGTCTGAGGATTTAGGCGAGGCGCCTGAAGGTTTTCTGAAGACGCCTGTCGGACTACGTCGTCGGATCGACGAGCCGATACCCAGCGCCCTGCTCGGTGAGCAGGTAGATCGGCTGAGCACGGTCGGGTTCGAGCTTGCGACGAAGCTGCGAGATGTTCACCTGCAGCAGGTTCGTCTCGTTCCCGTAGCCCGGGCCCCACACCTCTTGCAACAGCATCCGATGCGTGAGCAGCTTGCCTGGATGCAGCGCAAACACACGCAATAGGTCGAACTGGTGCGGAGTCAGCCGTACAGGGGCGCCAGCAACCGAAACAAAGCGCTTCTCGAGGTCGATCACAAGCTCGCCAAGCGTGATCACCGGCTCGGCTGAGGGTGCTGCACGGCGAAGCACCGCCCGGAGTCGAGCGAGGAGCTCGTCGATTCCCACAGGCTTCGTGACGTAGTCGTCTGCGCCCGCATCGAGCGCCGCGACCTTCTCTCGCTCCTCGCCTACGGCAGAGAGAACGATCACCGGCACTGCTGTCCAGCTCCG
>CAIWTI010000222.1 GCA_903915545.1 uncultured Actinomycetes bacterium
CGATCGCCGGCCACGTACACCGTGACGTCCTGCTCCCGGGGGTTACGGAGGACGTCTTCTGTCAGAACCGGCAAGAAGCTCAGGGGGAAGATCGTGGTTGTGACGATGGCGACGCGTTGAGTCACGGCTGCCTATCGTAACGGCCTATCGCCGAGTGACCCGCATCGACTGGTGGTTGCGTGAACCGCTGGTAGCGTGAGCGCATGCCTGCGGGAAATGAGAGAGCTGTTGTCGGGTTGCTCTCCCATCGGGGCGGCAACATCGGCCACGATTTCATGGCACTCGGCGTCGAGGAGTTGATGCGGAGGACATTCGGGGAGCAGTGTGAGATCCGTCATCTCGAACACCATCAGCCGTTTGAGGTGTACGGGCGAAGGCATCCGCTGCGGATCTTGAACCGGTACCCGCACGGGCGGGCAAACGCTGCGAAGCGTTTCGTGCTCTCGAAGGCGGTTGCGCCCAACCTCGTGAAGACCTCGTCGCGGGCGCTGGAGGAGCTGCGTCTTGCCGTGGTCTGCGGAGGGCCAGCACTGCATGCGGGCGCCGCGGGCTCGGTCGACATGGGTCTCATGTACCTGCACATGCCGCACGCACTTGCCCACCGCGGTGTGCCTGTCGCGAATATCAGCGTCGGATCGTGTTACCCGCTCAAGCGGGTACCGGCAGAGATCACCGATGCGGGTGACAACGCGTTCTTCCGGTCGATGTTCGACGCGGTGCGAGAGACAACCGTGCGAGATGTCCTCGCCCAGGAACTCGTATCGACGCTTGGATCATCCGCGGAGCTGATCCCGTGCCCCTCGCTTGTGGCGGGGTACGCGTTTGATCGCATGGCTTCACCCACGGAACGTCGGGTCGTGGTGATCAATGCACAGTCGCGTGGTGCGAACGAAGATTGGGGTCAGAACGTCGACCAGGAGGCATGGCGGAGCACGCTCGCTCAACTCGTGGATCGACTGAAGGCGCGGCACGAAGTGCTGTTCGTCGCTCACGACTCCCGTGAAGTCGCGTTCTTGCGCACGGTTGACGCCGCCATTCCCTGCGAGCTGCCAACGACGCTCTCGGAGTACGCCGCGATCCTCGCGCGGGCCAAGGGCGGACTCACCACACGCATCCATGCGGCGCTACCGCTGGCGAGCGTCGGGTGCAGCCCTGTCGTTGTTGGGACAGACACGCGCCTGGGAACTCCAGCAGCGGTTGGGCTTGCGACACATTTCGTCAAGGACGCCGATGCTGAGATGCTCGAGGCCGAGATTGAAGATCGGCTCGCGAGGGCATCAGAGGAGCGAGATCGGCTGACGGCTTTGCGCGAGGCGACAGCAGGTCGGTACGAGGAGCTCTTTCAAGGTCTCGCATCGTGAGCGATGTCGCAATCTCGGTTCGGGGTCTGCGGAAGCGGTACGAACTTGGTCAGCTGCGTGGGTCATTCCCGACGCTTCGCGATGAGATCGCTCGTCGGCTTCGCCGCTCTGACTCTGGCTCGGGTGGGCAGACGCGTGGCGAGCTCTGGGCGCTTGACGGAGTCGACTTCGATGTTGCACACGGCTCAGCTGTCGGGATCGTCGGCGACAACGGCGCAGGCAAGACAACTCTGCTGAAGGTGTTGTCGCGGATCACGCCCCCTACCGAGGGTGAGATCACGATGCACGGGAGATGCGCCGCGCTCCTTGAGGTTGGAGCGGGCTTCCATCCTGAGCTCAGCGGGCGCGAGAACATCTTCCTCAACGGGGCGATCCTCGGGATGAGTCGTCGGGAGATTGCGGCGAAACTCGATGACATCGTGGCGTTTGCCGAAGTCGAACGATTCGTCGACACGCCGGTCAAGAGGTACTCGAGCGGGATGTACGTGCGGCTTGCATTTTCAGTTGCGGCGCATCTGGAGCCTGACATCCTGATCGTCGACGAGGTCCTCGCCGTGGGTGACGCGGCGTTTCAGCGCCGCTGTCTCGGAAAGTTGCAGGAGGTGACGAGCGTCGGACGGACGGTGCTCGTTGTCAGCCACAACATGGCGGTGATCCAAAACCTCACCAGTCGGGCAATCTGGCTCGATCACGGGGTCGTCAAGCAGACCGGTGATTCACAAGCCGTTGTGCGTGCGTATCTCGCTGAGGCCGGCGCCTCTGCCGGGGGAGAGCGCCGCGATCTCCGGGGCGCGGATGTTCGA
>CAIWTI010000223.1 GCA_903915545.1 uncultured Actinomycetes bacterium
GCAGGTCGAGAACGTGACCGAGCGGATCGGCCTGATCGTGACGGCGACTGCCGAAGTCGCCGCTGTGGCCGAACAGTCGTCGGCGTCGACCGAGCAGGTTTCCGCGTCGACCGAAGAGACGTCTGCATCAGCTCAAGAGATCGCCGCGTCGGCACAGGAGCTTTCGGCAACTGCCGAAGAACTCCACGGCCTTGTTGCGGCCTTCAAGCTCGCGGCGTAGGCGCCCGCCACGCCGCTGTACGTCGGTCGATCTGTCTACCAAACCCTCCCGGTAGACAGATCGGCCGACGGCGTTTCGTTCACGGATCTAGCGGGCGCGAAAGCGGTAATGGGAGACGAGCCACTCGTCTCCGCCGCGGTAGCCCCACAGCTCTGCGCAGGCGAGGAAGAACACCCGCCAGTTGGCAAACCAGGCGCGGGCACGCGACGAGCCATACGCCTCAGCGAGCACGGCCATGATCTCGTCGCGGTTCTCGTCCATCCGCTCGAGCCAGGCCTCGGCCGTGCGCTGATACTCGCGGCCCGAGTGGCGCCAGTGATCTTCGAGAATCAGGTCGCGCTGGAAGTGCAGGAGCAGGTCGTCGCTCGGCATCGTCCCAGCGGTAAAGAACTTCCGTGCCATCCAGCCTGAGTCGTAGGTGTAGGCGTACAGACGATGCGTGAAGATGTGGCAGAAGAACGCACCGTTCGGTGCGAGCCACGATGCGATCTTCCCGAGCAGCTGCTCGTAGTTGCGCATGTGCTCGAGCATCTCGACCGAGACGATCCGGTCGAAGGTGCGGTCGAGCGTCAGGTGGTTGACGTCAGCGGTCAGCACCTCGACGTTCGGGTAGTCGCGTGCCTCGATGTGGGCTCGCTGCGTCGACGAGTTTGAGACCGCCAGGATCTGCGAGTGGGGGAATCGTTCGGCGAGGTAGCCGGTAAGCGAACCCCAGCCGCAGCCGAGATCGAGGATCGTCATCCCGTCTTCGATTCCCGCACGCTCGGCGTAGAGGGCGAGCATGGCGTCTTCTGCCTGGGCGAGCGTGGTCACTCCGTCAGGCCAAACGCAGGAGCTGTACTTCAACCGCGGTCCAAGCACGAGCTCGAAGAGCCGTGCGGGAACCTCGTAGTGCTGCTCGTTCGCCTTCGCGACCTCCTCGGCAATGACCGACTCGCGCAGTCGGGCGATGAGCGCACGGTTCCCGTCGAGCCCCTTGCGCCGCTCTGAGCGCAGCCGCAGTCGGCAGTTGAGTCGGATGCCCGCGCGCAGCACCTTGTCGGGCACGCGGCCCGTTTCGACGAGCCGGTCGATCAACCCCGGGCCGATCACGAGCCGGTCGATCCGCGTCGGGGGAACCACGGAATGAACGCGCTCGTCTCGGCCTGGTAGCGGCGGTAGTCGTCACCGCGACTGCGCAGCGAGGCCGCTTCGGCGGGCGGAATGCCTGTGACGAACAAGACGAGGAACAGGATGATCAGATACGAGCCAAAGCCAAGCCAGCCCCACGGTGCCGACACGGCCACGAGGCCGTAGGCAAGCCAGGTGAGCGTCTGGAAGAAGTAGTTCGGATGGCGCGACAGCGCCCAAAGGCCGTACCGCATGGTCTTGCCCTTATTGGCTGGGTTGGACTTGAATTGCGCGAGCTGGCGGTCGGCTAGAGCTTCGCCCTTGGCCGCCACGATCCAGAGAGAAATCCCGACCCAGGCGATCGGTTCGAGCCCGTGGTGGCGGTCGAATGTGACAAGCAGAAATGGCACGGAAAGGATCACCGCGACGGCAGCTTGTGCCTGGTAGAAGATCGCGAAGGTGAGCTGCTCGCGGCCCTTCTCGGCCCAGCGTGCGCGGAGATCGCGGTAGCGCGAGTCTTCGCCGTTCCCGATCCGTGCCACGACAACCGCTGCCAGACGAATGTTCTCGACGCCGCCCATGATGGCGATGACTACACGGTGTGCACCATCGCCCGGGCCGAGGATGGCGTAGAGCACCGCAAGCCCCGCGACCGCACCTGCCCACCCGGCGTCAACCGCTGTTGCGTCACGCGTGCGCCTCTGCCAGAGGTAGAGCGCACCGAGCAGGAGCGCGGCAAACGCCCAACCCACGAGGAAGAGCGGGAAGCGATGGGTGATCACGCGACCTTGCGTTCGTCCGGATACCACGCGTGTGCGGGCGCGCCGAACGGCTCGCGCAGTGCTTCAACCGCGTGCTCAAACGTGCGCGTGAGTTCCTTGGCGCCTGCGATCGTCGGCTTGGCGACAGGAACCTCGATCGGCTCGCCGACGATCAGCCGGATCTTCGGCAGGCCGAGCTTGAACTTTGCGGGGCGGAGCGCACGCTCGCTCCCGATAATCGCAACCGGAATGACAACGGCGCCGGTGCGGAGTGCGAGCTTCGCTGCGCCGCGATGCCACGGCCGTTCGCGGTAGGGCAGGCACGTGCCTTGCGGGAACACACCAAGCACGTGGCCGTCGCGCAGGAGCTGCTCTCCGCGTGTGAACGCCGTGAGGTCACCGGTCCCGCGCTCGACAGGGAACGTCCCGAAGGCGTTCATGATCCAGCGGAGCGGCGCGATGCCAAAGAGCTCTGCTTTCGCCATGTAGCGCACCGGTCGTGGTGTGACGAGTGCAAGAAACCACGGGTCGATCAGCGATTCGTGGTTGGAGATCAAGAGAACAGGACCTGTCTTGGGTACGCGTTCGGCACCTTCGATCGAGATGCGGTAGACGGTTCGCGCCCAGGGGCGAAAGCCGATGCGCTCGAGGAAGGTGTACAGCGGGGGGCGCTTCATTCGAATGGTCTCCTTAGGGTGAGCTGTACGTCGCGGAGCGCCCGGGTTCGAAATGCCGCCTCGCAAAAGGTCAGATAGAAGTGCCACGTCCGCACAAAACGCTCGTCGTACCCGAGCGTCTGGATCTCCTCGATGTGGGCGTCGAAGTTCTCCCGCCAACGCTTGAGCGTCTCAGCGTAGTGCGGTCCGATCTCATGCACTTCGGAAAGCAGGAGTGAAGACGCCTTCTTCGACGCCTCCGCGAGCGCCGAGAGAGAGGGAATCAGGCAGCCGGGGAAGATGTACTGCTCGATCCAGTCGGGCGCCTTTCGGTAGCGGTCGTAGCGATTGTCCGGCACGAGGATCGTCTGGACACACGCTCGGCCGCCAGGAACGAGCAGCCGGTCGATTGCCGCAAAGTAGGTGGGGAACTGCTTTTCGCCGATCGCCTCGAGCATCTCGATTGAGGCGACGCGCGTGTACGAACCTTGGTGGCTGCGGTAATCCTCTTCGACGATCTGGACGCGGTCGGTGAGGCCGGCTTCGGCGATTCGCGCGCGGGCGAACTTCGCCTGCTCGGCTGAGAGTGTCAGGCCGGTAACCCGACAACCGAACTCGCTTGCGGCCAGGAGGGCGAAGCCGCCCCACCCGCAGCCGATCTCAAGGACGTGATCGTCCGGCCCGAGCTCGAGCTGGTCGCAAATGCGCCGGTACTTCCTTCGCTGCGCGTCAGCAAGCGGCTCGCCGGGCGATTCGAAGATCGCGCACGAGTAGGTCATCGTCTCGTCGAGCATCCGCTCGAAGAGGTCGTTGCCGAGGTCGTAGTGGTAGGCGATGTTGTGGCGGGCCCGCAGCAGACCGTTGCGCCGGTTTGGGCGTGGCCGTGCGTCGAGGATCCGCCGGATCGTTCCATGTCGCTTGTTGGCTGCCTCGGCGTTGCGCAAAAGGAGCTCGAAGAGTGCGGGGAGGTCGGAGGTATCCCACTCGCCTGCGGTGTACGACTCGCCAAACCCGACCTTGCCGCGTGTCGCGAGTCGACGGAACAGCGTGTCGCTGTGAATCTGAATATCCGCGGCAGGTCCGTGGCCGAATTGACGGGACGACCCGTCGGGCAACGTCACATCGAGCGTGCCGCCATCGAGGTGGCGCAGCGCACGGTCAAGAAGCGTGACGGCGATCCACTCGGCGAGAGGGAGCTTCCCGGCACCTGGCTCACGGCGGAGCGCTGCTCGTGAGCTCACGGGCGCACCGAACCTTTCCCAGGTTCAAAGGGCGGCTTGTGGTGGAACGGCACGCGCTTCAACCACAGGCGAAGCGCCTGCCAGTGAATGAGCGCGATCACCTGCACGGGCATCAGAGGGTACCGCAAAAGTGTGCGAAGCACCGAACCGTTCGTCAACTCTCGCCGCCGACCATGGAGCACAGCCGTGAGTGGACGATGCCCAGCCCCGTCGCGGAAATGCATGCGTGCCCACACCTCGTCGCCGGGCTGCGAGAACGCGTACTCGTAACTCCCCTCGACGGGGAAGAATGGCGAGACGTGGAGGCGCTTCTCGTGCTCGTAGCGGAGCGCGGGGCCGTGCAGCACCTCGGGGAGTCGCTCGCCGAATGTGTTGTTGAGTTCCGACACCATGCAGGCGAGCTCCCACTGCTCCGGATTGTCGCTCGCGCGGCGGTAGCACCAGTAGAACGAAACCGGGTTGAACACGAACCCGAAGACCCGCAACTGGGTCAGCATCAGCACGCGCTCGATCGTCGGGTCACCAACGAAGTCGATGACGGCCTGTTTGATTGGCTTGTCGCCGTCAAAGTGATCGCGATCGCGGAACGTCACGAGGTTGCGGCGGTTGACCGACACGAGGCGGAGGCGCTTGTCGAGTGCGGGAAGCTCGTCGAGATCGAGGAGCCAGTAGGAGATCGGGTAGGTGAACGCGTGGCGCTTCGGCTCGCGCCGTGAGTGCATGAGCGTCCCTTCGTAGAGCGCTGAGGTCACCATGCGACCCCCAAACCCGCGGCGGCGCGAATGCCTGACGCCAGCCCGGCCTCGTGGAAGCCGTTTCCGAGGTGTGCTCCGGCGTAGAACGTCCCTCGCTCGCCTGAGAGAGCGGTTAGTGCTGCCTGCGCTTCGAGCGTTCCCACCGTAAACAGCGGGTGGGTGTAGGAGAACCGCGCGAGCACGTGGGCTTCGGGGATCTCTTCGTTCAGAGTTACACAGTAGTCGCGGGCGGCCTCCAGACGCTGGAGCCGATTGAGGTAGTAGGTCAGGGTGGGCGCACCGTTGTTGCCCATCCGGTAGTTCCACGAGGCACGCGCCGCGCGGGTGCGTGGCAGCAGCGACGAGTCGGTGTGCAACGTCGTTTCGTTCAGCGTGTAGGCGAACGACCCGAGGATGCGGCGCTCGTCGTCGGAGGGATCCTCAAGCAGCGCGAGGGCCTCGTCGGCGTGCGTCGCGATCACGACGCGATCGAAGCGGTGCGTGAGCCCATCGACCGTTCGCAGCTCGATTTCTCCGCCCGTACGTACGACTGAGCGGACACCCTGGTTGAGTCGTGTTCCGTTCGGCAGCGTTGCGACGAGCGCGTCGACGTAGCTCTTGCTGCCGCCTGTCACCGTCCGCCACTTGAAGCGCCCGAAGCTGAGCATTCCATGGTTTTCGTAGAAACGGATCGCGTACGCGGCAGGGAACTCCAAGGCGCGACCTGGTGCTGTCGACCAGAGCGCCGAGGTCAGCGGAATCAAGAACTGATTGCGAAACGCTGTCGAGTACCCATGAGCATCGAGGTACGCGCCGAGCGTCTGACTCTCCCAGTCGCCGTCTTCCAGTGTGCGACCGGCCGTACGAAGCCAACGGCCGATCTCCCAGAGCAGCTTGTAGTGCGCGGCACGCACGATGTTGCGGCGCTGCGCGAACGGGCTGCGCCCGGAATATTCGAGTCGGCCTTCGTCGTACGAGACCGAGAACGACATCTCCGACTCCTGCGTCGCCACTCCGAGCTCGCCAAACAGCCGGGTGAGCAGCGGGTAGGTGCGAAGGTTGTGGACGAGGAAGCCGGTGTCGAGTGCGACGCCGTCGTGGACGACCGTATTTGCGTGTCCGCCTGGGCGCGCGTCCTGCTCGAACACCTCGACGTCGTGTGCTTTTGCGAGCACATACGCCGCGCCGAGACCCGCCACTCCGGAACCGATTACCGCTACCCGCACAACCGACCTTCGCTTAAGTGCGAATATTGGTTCGGCATGACCTTGACGACCCCAGAGCCACTGCTCCTCCCGCCGGATCCAGACGACCAGCCGGAGGTGGCCGAGGTCGGGACGGTTCGCGCGCATACCTCGCGCGTGTCGCAGGTTGTGACGCTCGTGGCCGTCATCGTTCCGCTGCTTGGCGTCGCAATGGCGATGGGCCTGCTGTGGAACATTGCGTTCCATTGGAGCGACGTGGCGATCATGCTCGGAATGTACGTGGTGTGTGCGTTTGGAACGACGATCGGGTTCCACCGCTACTTCACCCACAAGGGCTTTGACGCGCACCCGTCGGTGAAGGCGACGCTCGCGATCCTCGGCTGCATGACGATGCAAGGTCCGATTACGCAGTGGGTGACCGACCACCGCAAGCATCACGCGTTCTCCGACAAGGAGGGCGACCCGCACTCGCCGCACGTTGGTCACGGCGACGGCATCTGGGGCGTGACGCGCGGGTTCATCCATGCGCACGTCGGCTGGATGTTCACGAACATGGGTATGGAGCAAGGGATGCTCTACGGCCGCGACTTGTACGAGGACACGATGATCCGTTGGATCGATCGTCTCTACCTCGTGTGGGTTGCGCTGACCCTCGGGATTCCGTTCCTCATCGGGTACGCGATCGGCGGCGTCGACCGTGGTGTGGAGGCGATGGTTTGGGGCGGGCTCGTGCGGATCTTCCTCTACCAGCACGCGACGTTCAGCGTGAACTCGATCTGCCACATGTGGGGAGCGTCCGACTATCGCTCACGCGACGAGTCGCGCAACAACCGCCTTGTCGCCTACCTCGTCTTCGGTGAGGGGTGGCACAACAACCACCACGCCTTCCCTGCGTCTGCTCGGCACGGTCTGCACCGTGGCCAGATCGACATGTCGTGGATGGTGATCCGAGGCCTCGAGAAGATCGGGCTTGTCTCGAACGTGCGTGTGCCCGACGCTGCTCAGCTTGAGCGGCGCCGGACGATCAAGCCGTCGTAGCGTTCGCGAACGCGTCGATCCGCGTGCCGAGCAGCTCAGCCCAGCGTGAGGCACGCGGGAACGGCACCGGTGTTCCGCTTGGAGCGCGGAGTGCGATCGGATGCACGGCGCCGCGGATCAGGGTGTAGCTGCCAGGGACGCCGAGTGCCTGGATCCGGTCGAAGCCGCGGCGTGAGCTCGCAGTTGAAACACCCGGGATACCCGGAAGCCAGCGGTCGAGCGATCCGTGGATCACGTCGAAGCGGCGCCCAACGAGCGTGTCGACCGGAAGCCGGTCGGGGATCCACGGGGCGAGGCCAACGAGCCCTTCGACGGTCTCGGCATCCGCTGCTCCGATTCCGACCGCACCACCCATCGAGAAGCCAACGAGGAGCGTTCGTTCCCCGCCCGCTTGCGCGACAGCCTCCCGGGCGTCTTCGATGCACCAGTCGAGCCGACGCCACGATTTGATGCGGTAGCGCACTTCGGCAAACCGAATAGCCGGACGCGATGGCGCGAGTCGTTCGACCAGCAACTCAAGCGACGCGCTCCACGTTCCTTCGACCAGTCCGCCTTGTCCGCCGTTGATGCAGACGACAGCTGTCGTCGATGGCGCGTTGGTGACGCGCATTTCGGCACCGCTTGGGAGAGAAACGATGTCGCTCATTGAGAAGGCTTTCGCGTGGGGGAGGGGTTCGGTTCGCGAACTGCTTGCACAGAATGGCCGCTCGCCCAGTTACCGTAGCGTCATGGCAGATAACGCTGAAGTGATTGGTCGCGCCGCTGGGAAGCTCGTTCGCTCGGCTGGACTGTTTGCGAAGAAGAAGCTTGAGGACATTGAGCGCACCGCGGCTGAGACGAAAGCTGCTGCTGCGACGGGCGCCTCAACACCTCCTCCAGCGCCGACGCCCACGCCCGCTGCGCCCGTCGCGCAGGCGCCCGCCGCTCCTGTTCAGCCCGCTCCCGTTCAGCCGGCTCCGGTTGCGCCCGCTGCCGCTGTTCCACCCGTCGCCGCGCACCAACCTGCTGCTGCAGCCGCACCGACGGCTCCGGTTAGGGGCCGCAAGAAGCGCAAGGTTCGGCCTGCGCCGCTGCTCCACGAGATCCCGTCCAGCGGCGCGGCGTACCGGGTTGCGTGGCTGCTGTGGCTTGGTGGGGTGTTGGCGATTGTTCTGACGATCGTGAACATTGATGTTGTGATCGGGCCACCAGGCCCGCGTGCCGTGTTGCAGTTTCTGTTGGCCGCGACGTTCCTAGCGGCGGGCTACGCGTTCACGACGGACATCTGGCGGCTACGGCAGCTGGCTGTCGCTCGGATCCTTCGCTCGCGTCGGGCGGGATTCATTCCGCGCCGTCAGGGCAAGACGGCGCACAAGGTTCTGCGTGAGTTCGTGACGCTCTTCGGGATCATCTTCCTTGCGCTGTCGCTGTTCGATCTCATCCGTGGCATCAACGGCCTCCGCTAGCGCGTCTTCACGAAACCCTGAGATCTGACTCATCGACGTCTCATCGGCGTCGATCACTCTACGAGCGGTTTCACCACTCCCCCCTTGGAACCGTTCGAAAGGAGGCCGGCATGATGCCGACCAAAAACACCATCGCAGCGGGTGTCGCTGCGCTGCTGACGCTCGGAGCCGCGGGCGCTGCCCAGGCTGCAACTCCCGCCTCGACTGCGGGCAAGAAGCTGTTTATCGCCAGCTGCGGTTCGTGCCATGCATTCAAGCCTGCGAAGACCGCAGGTCGCATTGGCCCAGACCTGACCTACTCACACCGTGGGCTCTCGTCGATCGTGAGCCAGATCACGTACGGCGGCGACGGCATGCCCGGGTTCAAGGCACTTGGCAAGACGAAGATCAACCAGATCGCGAGCTACCTCTGGACGCAGACCGGCAAGTCTTCCGGCGGTGGCGGCGGCGGTGACAACTAAGTCCCGTGTCGTGCAGAGATCGCCCTACGGGGCGTAGACGGCGCCGCGGGTGCGGAGGGGAGAGGCCCCACCGCACCCGCAGGCAGCCTGTCGCACGGTCGGCAGTAGGCTTTGCGCATGACCGAATTAGCCGTGCGACACACTGGGCCGTGGACACCAGCGGACGTGGCGGCGTTTCTAGATCACGAGGCTGTTCCGATTCGTCTCGCGGCTGTGGCTCCGTCGGGGTGGCCGGTGATTCTCTCGCTGTGGTTCGTCCGTGACGGCGACTCGCTCGTCTGTGCGACGCAGCGGTCGGCGTCGATCGTCGCGACGCTTGCGGCCGAGGGACGGTGCGCATTCGAGGTCTCCGTCAACGATCCGCCGTATCGAGGCGTGCGCGGCCGAGCGACCGTCTCGCTCGAGCCCGACGCCGACCTCTCGATCCTCCAGCGACTGATCGAGCGGTACCTCGGTTCTGCTGATGGGACGTTCGCAACGTGGCTTCTTGGGCGCGAGACGCCCGAGGTCGCGATTCGGCTGACGCCCACCGAGATCGCCTCCTGGGATTACCGTCGCCGCATGGATCCCGCTCGCTGATCTGAGCGCCACCGCAATCTTCTCGTAAGTAGTGCGCCGTACAACCTCCTTCGTCCGTCCCGACGAAAGGAGCACGATGAAGCGGTTCACGATGTTGCTCGTCCTTGCCGCGGCCCTTGCCGCCGGTGCAACCTCGGCGTTTGCCGCGTCGCATGATGCGGAGCCGGTTGCGAAGTGGATGTCCCCGACAAAGTTCGGTGATGTCGTCGCGACGCCGATGCATCTCGCGGCGTACACCTGGACGAAGGAGAACGACGGAAGGGTGCATTGCACTGGCGCCTGCGCCGTGAAGTGGCCTCCGATCACTGTGAAGCACGGCACGATGGTGGCCAAGCACATCATGGGTTTGATGGGGACGTTTGGAACGATCATGCGTCCCGACGGTGCCGAGCAGGTCACGTTGAACGGGCACCCGCTCTACACCTACCAGGGCGATACGGCCAAGACGATCCTGTGCAACGCCATGGGCGGCTGGTACGTCGTCAAGGCGTAGCCCGGCAGAGACCTTCGCGGACGGTCGCGTCCCGGACCCCACTCCGGGGCGCGACCAACGCAAGGCGTAAGCTGCGAGCGATGGCCGTAGCCGCGCTCGGTGAAGTCGTACAGGTTCCGCTCTGGCTCGATCTCCTGGCGGTTTTCTCGGGTGCCGTGCTTGGCGCCGTCTTCGCGGTTCGCAACGAGTTCGACCTCGCCGGTGTCCTTGCCCTCGCGATGGTGACGGGCTTCGGCGGTGGAGTCATCCGCGACGTGCTGCTGAACCAAAGGCCTGTCGCGTTCCAGCGGAACGCGTATGTGATCACGGCAATCGCGGCCGCACTGCTCGGGTTCTTCTTTGCAACCCACATCGAACGCCTCGAGCAGCCGCTGAGCATTCTCGATGCGGTGACGCTCGCGGTGTACGCAACGGTGGGTGTGAGCAAGGCGCTCTCGAACCACATCGCGGTGGTGCCCGCAATCTTGATTGGCGTTGTGGCCGCCGTGTCGGGTGGAGTTTTACGCGACGTCTTCGTTGCGCGGGTACCCGAGATCTTCACGCCAGGAACGCTCTACGCGATTCCCGCGTTGATCGGGACGACGGTGTTTGCAGGCCTGCATGGAGCGGGTGTCGGCCTACGCACGAACGCCCCTATCTCAATCGCCGTGATCGTCGTGATCCGACTAACGGCGTATCGCTTCGGCGTCCGCGGCCCGCAGCCGGTCGATGCGACAGCCGTCGTTTGGAAGCGGGCCCGTGCTGCCCGGATTCGGTCACGTCGCGACCGGTAAAGAGCCGGTAAAGCCGCGGGCAGTCCCGTGGCATCTGGGGAACAATGGCCCGATGGGCCACGCCTTCTGGAGACGATTCGTCTGCGCCGCCGCACTTTGCGTGGCGTTCGTCGGGGCCTCAGGGTCGGCGTCTGGTGCAACGCCCCGATCGACCTCGATCGCTCCCGATGCCCAAAACCCGATCCTTGGGGCAGTGCCACCCGCCAATACGTCGGGGTTCCTAAACGCGATCGGCGCGACGGCTCCAATCGCTCTGACCTACCACGGTGGACTCGTGATGCACTCAACCACGGTCTACTCGATCTTCTGGATCCCATCGGGGTACACGGTCGAGGGGACATACAAGAGCTTGATCGACCAGTACCTCGCTGACGTCGCGGCGGTGAGCGGATCGACGGGGAACGTCTTCTCGACAACGCCCCAGTACACCGACGCGACGGC
Organism: uncultured Actinomycetes bacterium; assembly: GCA_903915545.1. GTDB lineage: Bacteria > Actinomycetota > Thermoleophilia > Gaiellales > Gaiellaceae > PALSA-600. Next base: position 11,158 of record CAIWTI010000223.1, read on the forward strand.
CAACGCAGCGTACGACTTTCACGTCGGTGGTTCGGTCGTCGACACGACGGCGTTCCCGACAAACGACTGTCTCACGACACCGCCGAATTACATCCCGGCCAGGGTCACGACGTGTGTCACCGCCGCGCAGATCATCAGCGAGGTTCGTTCGGTGATGGCGAACCAGTCCTGGACGGCGAGCGAGAGCAAGCTCTTCGTGCTCTTCACGCCACGGAACGTCGGCTCGTGCATCAGCAACGTGAGCTCGCAGTGCGCGTTCACGACGTTCTGTGGCTACCACTCCGGCGACGTCGGGCACCTCCTCTACTCGTACATGCCCTACGACGCCTGGTCGGGCTCGTGCAACGTCGGGCAGCTGCCAAATGGGGGGTGAGGCCGATGCCACGATCAACGTCTTGAGCCACGAGCTCAACGAGGCAATCACCGATCCGCACGGCGATGCCTGGTACGACTCAAATGGCGACGAGAACGGCGACAAGTGTGCGTGGTTCTGGGGCACGACCGGCAACAGCGTGTCGCTGCTTCCCGGCGGCGCGGGGGCGCACTACACCCAGACGATCAACGGGCACAACTACTTCTCGCAGCTTGAGTGGAGCCAGCTCAACGTGCCCGCCGGGTCGAACACGGCGACCGACGGGTGCGTCTCGGAGATGAACACCGTGCGCGCCGCGTCCGCAACAACTCAGGTCGCGCAGCTCTCGCTCAGCGGCTCAGCGAACCCTCAGGGAATCGCGTCGACGGCGCACTTTGAGTACGGCCTCACCGGCTCGTATGGATCATCGACGAGCGCCACCAACATTGGCTCAGGGGGACAACCGGTTGCTGTGTCTGCGGTCGTTCCCGGACTCTCGCCCGGAACGACCTACCACTATCGGCTCGCAGTCGTATCCGGCTCCGGCGGCTCGGCCGTCACCGCGTACTCGGCAGATCAGACGGCCACCACAACTTCAGCAGGCGCTGGAACTGCCACGCACCTCTCGATTACGGGTGGGCCGTACGTTGGCGGAAGTGCAACCGCCGTCACTGTCACCGCGCTTGATGGCTCGAACGCCGTCGCAACAGGTTTCACAGGAACGGTCACACTCACGAGCAGCGACGTCGGTGCGACACTGCCCGCCGCCTACACCTTCGTCGGTGGTGACGCCGGAGTCCATGCCTTTACCGTGACGCTTCGCACGCTCGGCTCGGCCTCGCTTACTGCGACCGACGCGTCAACGGGTGTTGTCGGCACGGCTTCGGTTTCGGTCGTGGCGGGGGCGGCGACCCACCTCACCGTGACGCTGAGTCCCGGTTCGGTCCAGATCGGCAACGCGTCGACCGCCACTGCGACTGCGCTTGACGTCAATGGAAATGTCGCGTCGTCGTATCGCGGCACCGTCCACCTGGCAAGTAGCGACACGGGCGCGACGCTTCCCGCCAACTACGCCTTCACAGCAGGAGACAACGGTGTCCATCAGTTCACCGTCACGCCTGCGACGGTCGGGACACAGACCGTCAGCGTCACCGACGTTGGAACACCTTCGATCACCGGCTCCGGCTCGGTGACAGTAACCGCACCGCCTGCCCCACCCGCACCGAGTGGCGGTGGTGGCGGCGGCGGTGGAGGTGGCCCACCAAACTTCGCAGTGACGATCGGGCCAACCTCAGCCGTGGGCGGGATCGGCTCGGGCTTCACCTTGCGCGTTACCGTCGCGAATAACTCCGTCAACGGCGCCAACACAACGAGCCTGAACCTCGTACTCAACGGATTGAGCTTCGTGTCAGGGCAGACCGACCGAGGGCCGGGCTGCACAGCGACATCGACAGGAGCGACGTGTGATCTCGACTTCTTCCCAGGAGGTGTCACGTCGCAGGTGCTCGTAGGGGTCACGGTTGCCTCGGCAACGCCCTCGGCGACCGAACGTTCGTGCCGAACCCTGCCGACTCAGACCCAACCGACAACACGGCGACCTGGGCGGTGCAGCAGGCGCAGCCCACACCGGCTACGGGCGGCACGACGTTCACGCCTCCGACTCCGCCACGGACGATCGCGTCGAGTGTCGTGACGCCCCCAACGATCGACCTCACATCGTCAAAGCTCGTGACGAGCGCCTCGGGGATCGAGACGTTGAACGTGTCGCTCAAGACCACCAAGGGGGCGGCGCTCACCTTCACGCTCGTGAACGCGAAGGGGAAGGTAATCGCGACGTGGACTGCATCGGCTGCGAACACCGGAGCGACGCTCTCGCTGAAGGTTCCCAAGGCAGCAAAGAACGCGGGCAAGGTCACCCTCAAGGTCGCAGCGACTGCGAACGGTAAGACGACGAAGACGTCGTCCTCGGTCCGCGTCTAAGCCCTCTTAGCCGTACTGCGAGAAGCGCACGAGTGCAGCGAGGAGCGGCTGCAGTTGCAACCCGCGCTCGGTCAGGCTGTACTCGACCCGTGGCGGCCGGGCATCGACCACGCGGCGTTCCAGGATGCCAGCGTGTTCGAGCTCGACAAGTCGCGCGGCAAGTGTCGCGGGCGGGACGCTGCCGAGGGCCTGCTGGAACTCGTTGAATCGCGTCGCCCCCTCGTGGGACGCCCACAAGATTGAGACGGCAAAGCGGCGTTCGAGGAGGCCCGCCGCTCGGCGGACCTCCTCGGGTACCGGAGCGCATCTACGACAGCGCATGTGCCTTGGTCTGCACCGGTGCTGGCTCGAGCGCGAGTGCGAAGACCTCGTCGAGGCTCATCACCGGGTGGAAGGTCATCGCGGCCCGAACATCCTCGGGTACGTCATCGAGGTCGCCGCGGTTCCGTTCAGGGACGATCACGTCGGTGAGTCCCGCCGCATGGGCGGCCAGCACCTTCTGCTTGAGCCCGCCGATCGGGAGCACGCGCCCTTGGAGGGTGACCTCGCCCGTCATGCCAACCGTGTGTCGCACCGGCCGACCTGTCAACAGTGACGCGAGTGCTGTGGACATCGTGATGCCCGCGCTCGGCCCGTCCTTCGGGATCGCTCCCGCTGGCACGTGGAGGTGGAAGCTCGCGTTCTCAAACGTTGACTCGTCGATACCGAGGTCGGCCGCGTGGCCGCGAATGTAGGAGAGGGCGATGCGCGCCGACTCCTTCATCACGTCGCCAAGCTGTCCGGTAAGGACGAGACCCTCGGTGCCTGACATCTTCGTCGCCTCGATGAAGAGCACATCACCACCCGTGCCCGTGACGGCAAGTCCCGTTGCAACGCCCGGGACGGCCGTGCGTTCGGCCGACTCTTGGAAGAACTTCTGCCGGCCGAGGGCTTCGCGCACATGCGCCTCGTCGATCGTGACCGGGGCAGCGACAGATCCGGTTGCGATCGCCGTCGCTGTCTTGCGAAGAACGGTTCCGAGCTCACGCTCGAGCTGTCGAACCCCTGCCTCGCGGGTGTACTGGCTAACGACAAGCTCGATCGTGGCGTCATCTGCGACGACCTCGTCTTCGCGGAGGCCCGACCGATCGCGCTGGCGTGGCCAGAGGTAGCCCTTTGCAATCGCGACCTTTTCGTCGACGGTGTACCCGTCGAAGCGGATCACTTCCATCCGGTCGAGCAGCGGGCCAGGGATCGAGTCAGCGACGTTCGCTGTCGCGATGAAGATGACCTCCGAGAGGTCGAGCTCGACATCGAGATAGTGGTCGCGGAACGAGTGGTTCTGCGCCGGATCGAGAACCTCGAGCAGGGCGGCTGATGGGTCGCCACGGTAATCGGCGCCGACCTTGTCGACCTCGTCGAGGAGGATCACCGGGTTCATGGTCTTGGCATCCCGCAGGGCCCGGACGAGCCGTCCTGGCATCGCACCGATGTAGGTGCGGCGATGACCGCGGATCTCGGCTTCGTCGTGCACACCGCCGAGCGACATCCGCACGAACTCGCGGTTCAACGCATGGGCGATTGACTCACCGATCGATGTTTTGCCGGTGCCGGGAGGGCCGATCAGCGTCAGAATCGCGCCGGACTTCCGATCCTCAGCGATGCCGCGCTCCTGGCGGAGCTTGCGCACAGCGAGATATTCGACGATGCGATCCTTGACGTCCTTCAGCCCCGCGTGGTCGGCGTCGAGCACTTCACGGGCGAGCACCGGGTCGAGCCGCTCCTCCGACCGCTTGCCCCACGGGACGGCGAGCAGCCAGTCGAGGTAGTTGCGGATCATCGATGATTCGGAGCTTGAGTCACCGGCGCGCTCGAGGCGGTCGGCCTCGCGGTTTGCCTGCTCGCGCACGTCGTCGGGCATCGCGCTTTCGGCGATCTGGGTGCGGTAGTCGCCAGCAACGCTCGTGTCGTCTTCGCCGAGCTCCTTGCGGATTGACTCCATCTGGCGGCGCAGGATGTAGTCGCGCTGCTGCTTCTGGGCCCCCGACTCGACGTCGTCACGAATGCGTCGTCGCACCTGCAGCTCGGCAAGCCGGTCGCGCTGGAGGCGCACCGACAGCTGGAGGCGGTCGACGACATCGATCGCCTCGAGCACAGCGATCTTTTCTTCGTACGAGATATCGGGGGCGTAGGCAATCGTGTCGGCGAGTGGGCCGATGTCTTTGATCGCACGCAGGAACTGCGAAATCCGTTCGTCGGCACCACGAAGCTCGAGGATCTCCTCGACCGTTGCGCGATATTCGCGCTCGAGCTCGATCGTCTTGACGCGGGGAGGCTCCTCGTCGGGCCGTTCGTCGACCTCGACGCGCAGCTGCCCCTGAGTGTCTGTGTGTGCTGCACCCGCGATACCGCGGTGCAGGCCGGTGAGGGTGACAGCTCGCGCACCACCGGGGAGACGGACGGTCTCTCCGACCTCGGCAACCGTGCCAACCTTGGCGTATTCGCCTTCGTGGCGGGGTACGAGCAGCACTCGCTCCTCGTCGCCGACTTCGATGTTGAGCGTGACGCTCATGGATGGGAAGACGACGATGTCGTCAAGCGGAACAAGCAGCAATGTGCTCACGCGGGGTTCACCTCTTCGTTGTCGTGGCTACGGTGCAAGTAGCAACTACAACTGTTGTAGCGCACGGGCTATTCCCCGCGTCGGCAATCAGATCCCAGAAATGCCTGCGCCCGGCTTAGCCGGGCGCAGGGAGGACACAAGGCAGTCGAGGTAATCGACTAGCCGCAGGTCTCGGTCTCGTCAGAACACGTAACGGCCTTCGTCACGATCTTGCCGAGGCTGCCACTCGACGAGGAGCCGCCGCTGCTGCTGGCAGTACCCGTTGCCTCAGCCTTGATCACGAGCGAAACCGACTTGCTCTTACCGAGCGAGATCGGATCCCACAGCGTGTACTTGGCGGGCTTGAGTGAGACAACAACCGTCTGTGTCTGACCGGGCTTCAGGGTCGGAGTCTTGACCGTGCCGAGTCCGGAGCCAGAGATCTGGAAGGCGTGCGACTTCTTGCCCTGGTTGACCGCCTTGAAGGCAATCGCACCCTGGACGAGGTTGGTGTTGCTGACCTGGAGTCCCTTGTCGGAGATCACGACCGTCACGTTGACCGTGCCCGTGGACTTGGAGACGTTGGCAAGCGCCACGCCAGCGCCCGCGAGCGCAGCTGTGACGACGAGAACGAGAATGCTGCGCACGAGCTTGCCGGGCCCGAGCGTGCGATGAGTAGACCGGATTCGGGACATGACCTGATGGTAGCTCGCCTTTGTGAGCGTTCCGCGACGAGCGGCCTAGGTCGAAGCGCACCGCGCCTGGAGGTCGTTCCAGTCAGCATCGACCTGGGCTTGGATCTCTTCGACATGTCCCCGGTTCTCGGGCTTCAGCAGATGCGCGAACCGCGACTGATGCTCGAGCCATTTCTCGATCGGCAGCTGATGTTCCGGCTCGTAGTTGAGCGTGTACGCGCCGTCGGCGACCTCATAGAGCGGCCAGAAGTGGGTGTCGACCGCGGTGTCGAGCACCGTGCGCGTTGTGCGGGGCTCGTGACCCCACCCGACGGGGCAGTCGGTAAGTACGTTGAGGAACGAGGGGCCCTGGACGGCCGCGGCGCGCTCGACCTTGCGGCTCAGGTCGTCCCAATGCGAGGCGACACCTTGCGCGACGTACGGGATGTGGTGGCTCACCGCGATCGCCGTCATGTCCTTGCGACGCTGTGCTTTGCCGAAGCTCTCGGCCCCGGGCGGACTCGTTGTCGTGCGGGTTCCAAACGGCGTTGCGCCCGAGCGTTGGACGCCCGTATTCATATACGCCTCGTTGTCGTAACAGACAAAGAGGAACTTGTGGCCGCGCTCAAGCGCACCCGAGAGCGCCTGAAGGCCGATGTCGTACGTGCCACCGTCGCCGGCGAACGCAACGATCGAGATCTCTTGGCCTTCGGGGAGAGCGTGGCGTCGGCGGAGCGCGCGCTGCGCGCTCTCGATGCCGCTCGCGACTGCGGCGGTGTTCTCGAATGCAACGTGCAGCCACGGCACATTCCACGCCGTCGTCGGGTACCTCGTCGTTGCGACCTCAAGGCAGCCGGTCGCATTGACGATCACCGCAGGTCCGGGGAGCGAGCTGAGCACGGTGCGCACGACGATCGGGATGCCGCAGCCCTGGCACAGGCTGTGACCACCGCGGAGTGGCGGAACGCCGTGCTCGTTCTCGATCAGGTTCTTTAGGCGGGCCAACTGTGCTCCCGTACGCCGAAGTGGTCGGGTGTGCCGCCGGCGAAGATTGCGCGAACGTCCGCAACGCCGAGGTCGCGACCGCCGAGTCCGTACACGTGACGTTCGAGCTCGCATTCCGAGCCGTAGAGCGTCGCTGCGATCTCGGCTCCAAGCGGCGCGACTCCTCCCGGCGAGTCGGCACGGTCGAGGACGATGACGCGCTGGGCGCCAGCGAGGGCGGCCCGGATCTCATCCATCGGCAAGGGACGGAACGGCGTGATGCGCAGGAGGCCGACGGCCTCGCCCTCGTCGCGGAGCTCGTCGACGGCGTCCTTGATCGTTCCGGCTGTTGAACCGAGGGCGATCAGCACGCGCTCCGCTCCGTCGAGGCGGTAGCTCTGCACGGGTTCGTAGCGGCGGCCCGAGAGCGCTTCGAACTCGGCGGCGACGTCGATGAACACGTCGAGCGCATTCCGCAGCGCCACCCCTTGGGCGTGGCGCAGCTCGTAGTAGTAGTAGTCGGGCATCGCAAACGGCCCGCGCGTTGTTGGCGAAGAGACCTCGAGCATCGGGTGGGGAACGTGGTACTCGCCAACGAACGTTGCGACGACGTCGTCGGGCAGCAGCTCGACAGGCTCGGCAGCGTGGGTGATCGTGAAGCCGTCGAGGCACACGGCGACCGGCAAGAGAACGTCGGGGTGCTCGGCAATCCGCGGCGCCATGACCATCAAGTCGTAGGCCTCTTGCGCGTTCTCGGCGAAGAGCTGGACGATGCCCGAATCGCGAATCAGCATCGAGTCGGAGTGGTCGCAGTGAATGTTGATCGGGCCGGAGAGCGCGCGATTGCCAATCGCCATTGCGATCGGTGCGCGCATCGACGCAGCGATATAGACGACCTCTGCCATCAGCGCGAGACCCTGTGATGAGGTGGCCGTCATCGTGCGAGCTCCGGCCAACGCGGCGCCGATCGCCGCGCTCATCGCCGAGTGCTCCGACTCGACATCGACGAGCTCGGCGTGGCTGCGGCCGTCGGACACGAACTTCGAGAAGACTTGGATGATCGGCGTTTGCGGGGTGATCGGGTACACCGGCACGACATCGGGCTGGCCCTGTCGCATGCCATGTGCGATCGCCTCGCCGCCGGTCAGGAGCTCAGCGGTCATCGAACCCCTCGCTCCGGCAGAACCGTCTCTTCCGCGACCATCTCGATCGCATCGACGGGGCAGACCTCATCGCAGATCTCGCACCCCTTGCAGTGGTCGTAGTCGAAGCCCGCGAAGGTCGTCCCGTCGAGGAGGATCGCCGAGTCAGGGCAGTAGAGCCAGCAGAGCAGACAGTTCACGCACTTCGCCCCGTCGACAGCGGGCTTGACGCCTGTCCGCCAACCCGAGGTGTGCGGAATTGCAGCCTCAGACGGGACAACGATGCCGCCCGGCTCGAGTTCGTCCCAAGGCTTCAGCGGGGCCATGCGTACCCCTCAGCGACTGCGGCGCGGACGTCGGCATTGCTCGCCTTCGCACCGAGCGTGCGAACGGCTGCGTCCTGCAGATGCTCGAGCGATGGTGCTCCGAGCCAGGCTGCAACGGCGCCGAGCATCGCGATGTTGGCAAACGCAAGGTTGTGGTCGGCCGCGATCCGGTCGGCTGGGATGCAGTGGACGTCGCCCGCTGCGAGCTCGGCCGGCCGCTCGTCGGCATTGATCAGCACTGCACCGCCCGAGAGGAGGCCTTCCGTCACATCCGTTTCGTGTACGAGCGATGGCTCAAGCACGACAACGAGACCGGGTTCGGTGACACCGTCGTGGCGGCGGATCGGCGTATCGGAGATGCGAGTGAAAGCTCGCAGGGGAGCACCACGCCGTTCCGGCCCGTACTCGGGGAAAGCCTGAACGCTCTTGCCTTCGGCAAGCAGTGCGAGTGCGAGCGTCTGCGCGGCGGTCTTCGCGCCTTGGCCGGCGCGCGCATGCCAGCGGATCTCGGTTAGCTGCGACACAGCCACTCCTCGATTGCCGTTGCCGCGTGCTTCCCATCGCGGACCGCCTGCACCACGCTCGTGCCGCCCACCACATCGCCACCTGCGAAGACCTTCGGGTTGCTCGTTTGCAGGGTGGTCGGGTCGATTGCGAGCCGCGACCCGTCGAAGGCCAGGCCGCCAAACCAGGCTGCGGCCTCTCGGTGAGGCTGCTGCCCGATTGCCTTGATCACGGAGTCGGCGATCAGGGTGCGCTCGCTTCCAGTGACGGGCTGGGGGCGCCGCCGTCCGCTCGCGTCGGGCTCGCCAAGGCTCATCGAGAGACACTCGACGCCCTCGACGTGATGCTCGCCGAGGATCCGCACGGGATCGGTGAGATAGGCAAAGCGCACACCCTCGTCTTCGGCCTCGGCGATTTCGTGTTCGAACGCGGGCATCTCGGCTCGCGTCCGGCGATAGACGAGCGTGACGGTGCGGGCCCCCAGGCGAACCGCCTCGCGCGCGACATCGATCGCGGTGTTACCGCCACCGATGACAACCGCGTGCGTCCCGACGTTCGGGGGCGTCCCAAACTTCAGCGCCTCGATAAACGGCAGCGACTCCCACACACCATTCAGCCCGTCACCGGGGTAGTGGATAGCGGTGTCTGCTCCCATGCCGATACCGAGGAAGATTGCGTCGGCCTCGCCAATCTCTTCGAGGTGTTCACCATCGATCGGGTGGCCAAGGCGAAACGCAACGCCAAGCTCTTCGATCTGGAGGCGTTCGGAGTCGAGTGGATCGGACCCAATGCGATACGGCGCGATGGCGTAACGAGCAAGGCCGCCGACCTCGGTGTGCTCATCGTGGACGGTCACCGTGAAGCCGCGCGCCGCGAGCTCGCCGGCGCACACAAGACCCGCGGGACCGGCACCGACGATCGCGACACGCTCACTGCGGCGGGGAGCGACTGGGCGCACCGGCCCTTCACGCTTCGCGAACGCCACGTCGGTGGCGTGTCGTTGGAGCAGCCCGATCGCGATTGGCTTGCGGCCTTCGTGGTGGAGGACGCATGCGCCCTCGCACAGCACCTCGACCGGGCACACGCGGGCGCAGGTTCCGCCAAGCAGATTCGCCGCGAAGATCGTCTGCGCCGCGCCGAGGTCGTCGCCAGCGGCGATCTGGTCGATGAACCGTGGAACATCGATCTCGGCAGGACAGGCGGCTGCGCAGGGTGCGGCCGCGTCGAGCCCCCCGCAGCCGAGGCACCGATCTGCCTCAACGAGCGCGGCACCTGGTGCCAGCGGAGGATGCAGTGGCGCAGCGAGTGCGGTGTGTGTGGCGGAGCCCAGGCGCGGGTCCATGCCACCAGTGTGCGGCGTGCTAGCCCGCCCTCCATCGTGGGGACCCCGGACCAGGGCCGGGGAAAACCCACAGGCGCAGAACGCCTACGTCGTCTTCAAGACGGCGTACCAAACCCGCTCGGCGACGCGCACAACGTTGTCGCCCATCCGGGCGGCACGCCGGTACAGCTCGCGGCGTTCGGCAAGCTTTGCCGGGTTCGATTCGCCGACGAGCGAGCCCATTGCGCGTCGATAGATGTGTTCGAGATCTCGCTGGGCCGCAACGGCTTCGTCGGCGATCGCAATTGCCTCGGTGGTGCGCTTCGCCCCGAGCGCTTCGATCGCACCCGCAAGCTTCTTCGTTCCGACCGCGATCGCCCCGGCCATATCCGAGAGCGACCTATCGGGAGTCGAGCCCAGCACCTCTGCTTCACGAACAGCGTTCTTGGCGGCATTGAGGATGTCGTCGAGACCAACGGAGAGTTCGAAGATGTCCTCGGGCTCGAGCGGTGTCGAGAATGCTTCGGTCAGGCCGCGACGGAGTTCGCGCTTCAGTGCGTCAGCGCGCTTCTCGCACTCGCGTACAGCGTTCGCCGCCGTCGGGTCGCCTTTCGCCCACGTATGAAAGAGTTCGACGCCGTCGGCGGTGAGCTTTGCCTGGTCGTGCAGCATCCCGAGGACGTCGGGTGATTCGGGCAGAAAGAAGCGCCGGAGCATCAGGTCTTGTCCGCGATGAAGAAGACTGCCGCACCCAGCAGCCCGGCGGCGGGAAGCGTGAGAACCCAGGCTGCTGCCATCGACTCCACAACCGACCAGCGTACGTGGCGTCGTCGGCCGCGGCTGCTGCCCACGCCGATCACGGACGCTGCAACGACGTGCGTCGTCGAGACGGGTGCGCCGAGGAGGGACGCGCCAAGCACAACGGCGGTGGAACCCGTCTGGCTCGCGAATGCATCAACCGGCCGCATGCGGTAGATGCGGCGCCCGATCGTGCGGACGATGCGCCAACCACCGAGCGCCGTCCCAAACGTGAGCGTGACGCCGCACGCGAGCTTGACCCACAGCGGGACGCTCAGCGTGTGCGTATGGCCCGCGGCGAGCAGGAGTCCGGCGATCAGTCCCATCGATTTCTGCCCATCGTTACCGCCGTGGCTGAACGAGAGGGCTGCAGTGGCGACGTACTCGCCGACCCGCACGGGGCCGGCGATCTCGCGGGACGCGCGCCGCGTGCCGAGTCGTACTCCACGAGCGACGATGTCGCCGCCGATGAACCCAAGAATCGGCGACACGGCGAGCACGATCAGTACGCCAATGACGCCAGCGGGACGGAAGCCGTGCATCCCGCCCCACTGCACCGCGTGGAGACCCGAGGACGCGAACGCGGCCCCGCTGAGGCCGCCGACGAGGGCGTGGCCTGAGCTTGAGGGTAGGCCACGCCACCACGTGATCAGGTTCCAGGCAGTGGCGCCCGCTGCTCCAGCGCCGACAACGGTGATCGCTCGCCCGGGTGACACCGTGACGATCCCCGCAACCGTGTCGGCAACGGCGGTTCCGAGCAGCAGCGTTCCGAGAATGTTGAACACCGCCGAGAGGACGACTGCTTGGGCAGGTCGGGCACCGCGTGTCGCGACCAGCGTGGCGATCGCGTTCGCGGCGTCGTGGAAGCCGTTCGTGATGCTGAAGCACAGCGCGAATCCGATTGCGACCCAGAGGCCCATGCTCCGGAGTATGGAGGCGTTCGCGTGAGGCGTACGCTGTCGTCATGACGACCAAGGATCTCCTCCGAACGATCCGTGTCGAACCGGGATCACCTGCTGGGCTCGCGGACCGGGAGACGGGCTCACGCCTCGGACTCGGTGAGAAGGCTGCCGGAGTGGCTCGGCTCGCCGAGCTCGTCGTGAAGCTTGCGGTGCTCCATAACCGGCTCTGGGCAGAAGGAGAGCGATCTGTCCTGCTTGTTCTGCAAGGCCTTGACGCATCGGGAAAGGACGGGACGATTACGCACATCCTCTCCGGGTTGCGGCCACAAGGCTGCCAGATCGCAGCGTTCAAGGTGCCCGTCGGTGACGAGCTCGCCCATGACTATCTCTGGCGCGTCCATGCGCAATGTCCGCGTGATGGAGAGCTGACGATCTTCAACCGGTCGCATTACGAGGATGTCGTCGCGGCACGCGTCCGTGGGGTCGTGCCGGAGGCGACGTGGCGGAAGCGGTTTCGCCATATCCGCGAGTTTGAACGGCTGCTTACCGACGAGGGCACGACGGTGGTGAAAGTGTTTCTTCATGTCTCGCCCGAGGTGCAGCGGAGCCGGTTGCAGGAACGGCTCGATAACCCCGAGAAGGCGTGGAAGTTCCGGGCGAGCGATCTCGACGATCGCGCACGTTGGGATGACTACCTCGCTGCCTATGACGAAGCGATCACCGAAACATCGACAGACTGGGCCCCGTGGCATGTCGTTCCGGCCGATCACGGGTGGGTCCGGAACGCCGCTGTCGCTGAGTTGCTCGTGTCGACGCTCGAACGTTTGAACCCGGTCTTGCCAACGATGGACCCACACCTGCGAGGCCTAGAGATCACCTGATCGCGCAGGAGCGCGGGACTGCGGCGGGAATCACGGGCGATGCGCCTCCCAACGTCGCCCCATTCGTCCGACCCGCTCCTTCCGCTTGCGTCGCATGAGCAGCTTGGCGAGTCGCCGCTTTGGCCTTCGCTCGCGGTCGTCGTCGCGGCGGGTCTGTATGGGACGTTGCCGACCGGGTTCCTTGCTGGGCATGCAACGAGCGGTGCGTTCGGTGTCGCGCGCTACGCGATCCCGATTCTCGTCTTGATCTTGCTTGGGCCGCTTGCCCTGAGTGTCCCGCGGGGCGTTGCCGGCAAGCCGTTCGTCGAGTTCGGCAGCACATTCGGAGTTACGCGACGGGTCGCATCGATTGCAGTGATTGCGCTCCTCAGCATCGCCAACGGCGTGGCAATCGTTCTGCTCGTCCGTGCGCTGGTCACGGGCCAACATGCACAGGCGCGCGAGCTCCTACGTGTGGCGATCCATCTCTGGTCGATGAACGTGATCGCATTCGCGCTCTGGTACTGGCAGCTTGATGGCGGCGGCCCGCTTCGTCGTCGCACGACACCGCCAGGCCCTGCCGATTTCGTGTTTCCGCAGCAGATGATGGAACAGTTCAGCGCAACCTGGCGGCCGGTGTTTGTCGACTACCTGTTCGTCTCGTTCACGAACGCGACGGCCTTCAGTCCCACCGATACGCCGCCACTCAGTCGCTGGGCCAAGATCCTGATGATGGCGCAGTCGGCGGCAAGTCTGTTGCTCGCGGTGATGGTCGCGGCGCGCGCCGTCAACATCCTGCAGTAGCGGGTGTCTCGGCAACTCAGCGGCTCAGTGATTTACCGCGACGCGTAATCAGCGTTCGCCCGGAGTCGGAATCCCCCGCATGGGTGGATCGTCTCCTGCATGGCTCTGCTCGCTGCACTGATCAACCTGGATGGGCGACCGCACTACGTTCAGTCGGGGTGGTTCCAGATCTCGCTCGCGAACCTGATCGTCGTCTTGGTGATGATCGCGGTGTTCGCGCTTGCCGTGACCCTCAAGTTCCCTGGGCACGAAGAGCCGGTCGCGCAGGAAGAGGTTGCGGGCGATGAGTAGCGGTGCCGAGCGGCCAACCTGGACATCGCATCTGCGACGCCAGGTTGCGAGCATGCCGCCCGAGAAGCTCCTACCTGACACGCAGCCGGTGTATGTGGCGTCGTGGATCTACGTTTTTGGCGCGCTGACGATCGGTGCGTTCATCGTCGTGCTGCTCTCGGGAGCGGTGATCGCCATGGCAGGACCATCGTGGTGGCATCACTCGAGCTTCGGACACTTCATCAACAGCACGCATCTGTGGAGCACGGAGTTCTTCTTCGCCTTCATGGTCATCCATCTGTGGGGCAAGTTCTTCATGGCTGCGTGGCGTGGCCGCCGTCGTCTGACCTGGGTAACCGGGGCAGTCGCGTTCCTGATCTCGATTCCGATCGCGTTCACGGGCTACCTCAGCCAGCAGAACTTCGATTCGCAGTGGATTGGCGGTCAGGCGAAGGACGGAATTAATGCGACCGGCGCCGGCGCCTTCTTCAACGTTCTGAACTTCGGCCAGATGTTGCTGTGGCACGCGGTATTGCTGCCACTGTTCGTCGGGCTGCTGATTGCCGGTCACGTGATCCTCGTGCGTCGCCGCGGCGTCGTGCCGCCGCTTCCTGGGAAGGGTGGAGCATGAGCACACCGGGGTATCCGATCGCGCCAGATCCGAACGTGCCTTGGACAGGTGCGTTGCGACGCTACGACTTGATCAAAGAGGTCGTGATCGCCACGCTCGTTGTCTTGCTGCTGACGATCGGGTGTTCGCTCATCTTCTCATCCCCCGACGACAAGCCCGTCACGATTGCGTCGTGGTCTGCGGCCGACCCCGGAGACTTTCTGACAACCGCCGTCTCCGAGCTGAACAACACGAGCGGCACGGCAACCTACGGGCCTCCGTACACCCACGTTGCCGGCTCAGGCCAGAACTTGATCGGCGGCATCTCGCTGCAGCGGATCGTCGGCGTACACATCCCGATCAAGGCACCGCAGGTCTTCGTTCTTGATCCGCTGCACATCGTCGCGCAGACCGATCCGGCACTCACGACGGTGCTCGGTGAGTACGAGTCCGCATCGACGTCAGACCAGACGAAGTGGACAGACGCCTACACGGCAGCGTTGCCGAAGGCGATCTTCAAAGGTTCGTCGGTCACGCTCCCTGCTGGCCACTACGGACCCGTCGGCCCGATGATGTCAGCGCTCCTGGCGCAGGCTCGGGCGGGCGGCCTCGATGGGGCATTGATTTCGAGCGATCGCTTCTACCAGTCCGACTTTACGAGGGCACTGCTGTTTCTCGCAGACGGCGGCTACCTTGAGAGCCTCGCGGGAAGTCAGCATCTCCAGGGCAGCCAGTGGGGAATGATGAACGAGACCGGCAACTATCCCGGACAGGCGTGGCTGTGGCTCTACACGTTCTGGTATCAGGTGCCGCCGTTCTCGACCTCCGATAACGCCGACGCCCAGATCTGGGGTCTGATGGCGCTCTTCTCGGCCGCGTTCATCTGTATCCCGTTCATTCCCGGTCTGCGCTCGATCCCCCGCGCCGTCCCCGTGTACCGCCTTATTTGGCGCGACTACTACCGTCGCGCCGAGCGCTAGCCCCGGACTTCGAGGAGTCCGAGCTCCATCGCGACCCGAACGACCTCGGCTCGGCTACGCGCGCCTGTCTTCTGCATCAGGTGCGCCCGGTGCGACTCGACGGTACGAACGGTGATGAAGAGCGCTGAGGCGATCTCCTTGTTGCTGTAGCCCAGGCCGAGCAGACGAAGGACATCGAGTTCGCGACGGCTGAGGTTGGTGCGTTCGGACTTTCTCGCCGCTTCCGCGCGCGCGTCTGCAACACGAATCGCGATCACGTTCGGCACGTAGCGGCCGCCGGCAGCGACAACGCGGACGGCCTCGATCAGTTCCCCGTCCGCACTGGACTTCGGCACATACCCGTGGGCGCCAGCTTCGAGCGACCGCATTACGTACGTCGGCTCCTCCTCCATTGAGAGGATGAGGATCGCCGTGCCAGGCGCGACCTCTGCGATGGCGGGAATCGCGTCGATGCCGTTCCCCGCCCCCAAGCTCACGTCAACGATGACGACGGTGGGCTGATGTTCACGTGCGGCGGCTACCGCTTCGGCCACCGTTCCCGCTTCAGCGACGGTGCGGAGCCCGTCTTCGGCGTCGATTAGCCGACGAATGCCCGCGCGAACGACACGATGGTCGTCCACGACAAGGACGGTCAGCATCGATTGGTCTGCACGCGTGGGCGCACGCGCACGATCACCGATTCCCCACGCCGAGATCGTAACGGTGTGTGATGTATCTGCGCGGCCGATTTTCGGAGAGAGAAAGCAACGGCCCGGGCTGGTTCCCCGCGCGGTATGCAGGGCCAGTCCGGGCCGTCAAAGCGCACGTGTGGGTCGATCCAGAGTTGGATCGACCCACAC
>CAIWTI010000224.1 GCA_903915545.1 uncultured Actinomycetes bacterium
CAGCGGTCATGGGACGAAGTCCCGGATCCTCAGATCATGGAGCCAACGGACGTCATCGTCCGCATCAGTTCCTCGACTATTTGCGGTACCGACCTCCACATCCTCAAGGGTGACGTTCCCGAGGTAAAGCCCGGGACAATCCTTGGTCACGAGGCTGTCGGCACGATCATCGAGAAGGGCGACGCGGTGCGGTCGCTTGCGGTTGGTGACCGCGTTCTCGTCTCGTGCATCACCTCGTGTGGAACGTGTCCATCGTGCCGTGAAGGGCGCTATGGACTCTGCACCGGCGGCGGCGGCTGGATCTTTGGCCACCTGATCAACGGGCTGCAGGCCGAATTCGCCCGCGTTCCGTTCGCGGAGACCTCGGTGTACAAGGTGCCCGAGCAGCTCACCGACGAGCAGGTGTTGTTCCTCGCGGACATCCTGCCGACCTCGTACGAGGTGGGCATCCTCGCCGGCCAGGTCAAGCCTGGCGACACGGTTGCGATCGTCGGTGCAGGCCCGATTGGGCTTGCCGCGATCTTGACCGCGAAGCTCTACACACCGGGCACGATCGTCGCGATCGACCCGAACGCTTCGCGCCTTGAAAAGGCACGTGAGTTTGGCGCCGACCAGGTGATTGACAACAGCACCGGCGACCCGATCGCTGCATTGATGGCGATGACGGGTGGCATGGGCGCTGACGTTGTCATCGAGGCAGTCGGCGTTCCGGAGACGTTCGAGCTCTGCACCGAGATCGTCAAGTCGGGCGGTCACGTCGCAAACGTCGGCGTCCACGGTGCTCCCACGACAATTCATCTCGAGAAGCTCTGGATCAAGGACGTCACCATCACTACGGGTCTCGTCGACACAAACACCACACCCCGCCTGCTGAAGCTGATCGCAGATGGTCGGCTCGACGCCACCGTGTTTGCAACCCACCGGTTCCCGCTCAGCGAGACCATGGCTGCATACGACACGTTCGGCGACGCTGCCGCGACGAACGCACTCAAGGTCGTTCTCGAAGCGCTGCCAGTGGGTCATGAGTTGATGGAGATTCCGGAGGTGGCTCTCGCCTAGCGATACCGTTTCTTCCGTGGCTTTAGACGCCGTCGATGTGATCTTGCGAGACGGGCGGACGCTTCGGCTCCGCCCGCCGACGGCGTCTGACGCCGACGCAACCGTTGCGTTCTTCAGCGAGCTCTCCGATCGCAGTCGCTATCTCCGATTTCACGGCCTCGCGGAGATCAGCCGCAACGTCGTGCGGCCGTATCTCGAACCCGACTGGGATGAGCGCGGCGCGCTCGTCGCGACCGCCTCCGACGACGGGACGGCCGAGCGCATCGTCGCGCTCGCGAGCTACGAGCGCCTCCGCGATGCGACGACTGCGGAATGCGCCTTTGCCGTCTCAGATGCGATGCAGGGCGTCGGCATCGGCACGCGTCTCCTTGAGCAGCTCGCAGCACGCGCGGCGGCGCAGGGCATTCAGACATTCGTCGCCGAGGTGATGGGCGACAACCACGGGGCGCTCACAGTGTTCATGGAGGTCGGCTTCGCGATCGACCGCAAGTCGGAGGACGGCGTCGTCGAGCTCCGCTTCCCGATCACGTCGACCGAGGCATATCGCGAGCGCGTTGATGAGCGCGATCACGTAGCCGTCGCGGCGTCGCTCGAACCGTTCTTCACCGCCAAGAGCGTTGCAGTCGTCGGTGCTTCGCGACGCACGGGCTCGATCGGCGGCGACATCTTTCGCAACATCATCGATGCTGACTTCACCGGGACGGCGTACCCCGTAAATGGAAGCGGCGACCCCTTTGCCGGCGTCCACGGGTACACATCGATCGCGGAGATCGGTGAGCCGATCGATCTTGCGATCCTGGCTGTGCCCGCGGCACGGATCATCGATGCCGCGCGCGGTGCGCTCGAATGTGGCGTGCGTGCGCTCTGCGTCATCACGTCAGGTTTTGCTGAGGTTGGGGGAGATGGGCGGGCGCTGGAAGGGGAGTTGCTCGCGCTCGCACGTGCCCATGGGGCTCGACTGGTCGGCCCGAACTGTCTCGGCATCGCGTCAACAGCGGTGCGCCTCAATGCGACGTTCGCCGCGCGGCCGCTGCCGCCCGGCCGCATCGGCTTTGCCTCGCAGAGCGGCGCGCTTGGCCTCGCGCTCCTCGAACGTGCAACGGAGCGACGGCTTGGCTTCTCGTCGTTCGTGTCGATCGGGAACAAGGCCGACGTCTCGTCGAACGACCTCCTAGAGTGGTGGGAGGAGGACGACGCGACCGATTCGATCCTGCTCTACATCGAGTCGTTCGGCAATCCCCAGAAGTTCGGCCGTGTCGCTCGCCGCGTAGCCCGTCACAAGCCGATCTTGGCGCTGAAGGCAGGAACGACGACTGCAGGTGCACGCGCCGCAAGCTCCCATACGGCAGCGTTGACGAACTCCGACACGGCGGTTGACGCGCTATTCCGACAGGCGGGTGTCCTTCGTGCGCAGACGCTCGAGGAGCTGATTGATGCCGCCTCGCTCCTTTCCAGCCAGCCGCTTCCACATGGCCCGCGCGTTGCGGTGGTGACGAACGCTGGCGGCCTCGGGATTCTCGCCGCCGATGCCTGCGAAGCCGCCGGCCTCACGCTCCCATCGCTTTCAGCCGAGACGCGAGAGGCGCTCGCGAAACTCGTTCCGGCCGAGGCAAGCCTTGCGAATCCGATCGACATTCTCGGTTCGGCAACACCCGAAATCTTCGAGGCGGTAATTCCGCCGATCCTCGCCGACGCTGGCATCGACGCACTGATGGTGCTCTTTGCCCAGCCGATCGTCGCCGATGCCGAAGACGTCGCGGCCGCTGTTGTGCGAGCGGCGGGAATGGTCGCCCACGAGAAGCCAATCGTGGCTTCGATGATCAGCGCGAACGGCACCCCTGCGGCACTGCTCGCTGCTGGATCACCCGTCACACCATTTGCCTACCCCGAGTCGGCTGCGCGTGCGCTCGGGTTTGCGGCTGCTCGGCGCGCCTGGCTACGCCGGCCAGCTGGCACGATTCCCCAGCTCAATGTCGATGTCGCGGCAGGTCGAGGAGTCGTTGAGGCGGCCCTCGGAGCCCACGACGATCTCTGGCTCGACCCGTCGCAGACCGCCGAGCTTCTGAACGCATTCAACATTCCGCTCGTACCTGGCATCGTCGCGACCTCCGTTGATCGTGCGGTCGAAGCGGCGGAGAACGTCGGCTATCCCGTCGTCGTCAAGACCGCAATGCCAGGCGTCCACAAGACCGAGTCCGGGGGTGTCGCTGTCGACTTGGTTGACGACCACGCGGTGCGGGAGGCGGTGGAGCGGATCGGTACCCCCGTTCTCGTGCAGCCGATGCTCGAAGGGGGTGTCGAGCTGCTCGCGGGCGTCGTGCAAGACGCCGTATTCGGGCCGTTGGTCGCGTTCGGGGCAGGCGGCGTCATGGCGGAGCTGATCGGCCGCACCGGCTTTCGGATCGCGCCGCTCACCGATCTCGACGCCGAGGAGCTTGTCGACGAAGGACCTGCCGGGCGGCTCGTCCGTGGCTTCCGCGGCCCGGCACTTGATGCTTCTGCTCTCACAGATCTGATCCTGGGGCTCTCAGCTCTTGCCGAAGCAGTTCCCGAGCTCGCCGAGCTCGATCTGAACCCCGTGCTTGGCTTTCCTGAGGGATGTGTCGCTGTCGACGCTCGCGTACGCGTGCGCCGACCCGCGCCGGGTCAGAGCCTCAAGGGCTGGTAGGTAGCTCGCCGCAAATGGGCCGTTCGGCCCATATCGCATGTCAGGTGCGGGGGCTACGATTTGTGGTGAATCACCGTGCGAATCGGTGAGCAACAAGGAGGCCGCCCTATGAACGTGAGCGCGGCATTTCGCTTCGGGGGGAAATCGAGACGTCATCGAGCCGCGCTGGTAGCGGGGCTAGCTGCGGCGGTACTCGGTTCGGCGACAGGAACGGGCGCGGCTTCTGATCACCGTTCGGGCGTTCGCCTCCCGAATCAGCTCAGCGTTCACATCGTCTACCAGGCCAAGCACGGCCACATCTGGACGGTCAATGGGGCGGATCGAGCGGCGGTGCGGCTGCGCGCTGGCGGTGCGATTGTCGTTGTCAACGACGATCTGCGCCCTCATCTCCTGATGATCGGGGGTGGCTCAAAAGTCGTCACGTTCGGAAGCCCCGACATGAACTTCGTCGGCGCGCGCGTGAAGGTGGTTTTTCCGAAGCCGGGTGTTTACGAGCTGACGACGGTGTTCGGAGCGCCGTATGTCGATGACATCAAAGTCATCGGCAGCCCGAGCACGCTGCGGCTCAAGCTCACGGTGAATTGAGCTCTGCGGCGAGGTCGGCGAAGACCTCAAGCGCAGCAGGGTTTGCGAGCGCATCGGGGCTCGCAACATCGCTCGGCCGAGCCCCCATCAGGATGCGCTTCACGGGAACTTCAAGAATCTTCCCCGACAGCGTCCGTGGCACCTCGGCGATCTGACGGATCTCGTCGGGAACGTGGCGTGGAGAACAGTCTTCGCGTACGCGTCGCTTTAGCTCGGCGACAAGCTCCGGCGTCAGCTCGGCGCCCGGTCGGAGAACGACAAACAGGGGCATCCAGCCGTCGGTGTCTTCGCGCGGAATGTCGACCACGAGAGCGTCAACAACGTCGTCAGCTGCAAGAACCGCGCGGTAGAGCTCGGCCGTTCCCATGCGGATGCCGCGTCGATTGATCGTCGAGTCTGACCGGCCGTAGATCACGGCACTGTCGCGGTCGGTGATGCGAATCCAGTCGCCATGACGCCAGATGCCGTCGTACATGCCGAAGTACGCGTCGTGGTACCTGCTTCCATCGGTGTCGCCCCAGAGCTCGACGGGCATCGACGGCATCGGTTCGGTCAAGACGAGTTCCCCGACCTCTTCGACGAGTTGCTTGCCGCTCTCGTCCCAGGCCTCGATGGCTGCGCCAAGAGCTCGCGCCTGCAGCTCGCCTTCATGAACGGGAAGCGTAGGTACGCCACCGATGAATGCGGTGCATACATCGGTGCCGCCGCTCATCGAGAAGAGCCACACGTCAGGATTGACGTGGTCGTAGATCCAGCGGAAGCCGTCGGGGGAGAGCGGCGACCCGGTTGAGCCGATCGCCCGCATCTTCGACATGTCCCCTGCTTCGGCGGGCCGCACGCCCGCCTTCATGCTCGCCGCGATGAAGGCTGCGCTCGTGCCAAAGCACGTTGCGCCCGCCTCGGCTGCAAGACGCCACTGCACGTTCATGTCTGGGTGCCCGGGACTGCCGTCGTAGGTGATCACCGACGCATCGGTGAGCAGGCCGCCGAGGAGGAGGTTCCACATCATCCAACCGGTGCTCGAGTACCAGTAGAGACGATCGCCTGGCCGCGCGTCCCAGTGGAGCTGCACCTGCTTCCAATGCTCGAGGAGCACGCCGCCCTGACCGTGGACGAGCGGCTTCGGGAGCCCGGTTGTACCCGATGAGTAGACAACCCAAAGCGGATGGGCAAACGGCACCTGCTCGAAATGGAGCGTCCCGGGTGCGAGGAACTCGCCCCAAGGGATCGTTCCCGGCAACGTCGCGTTGTGATCGAGGTAGGGGAGCAGGATCGTCGCCTGGAGCGACGGAAGGTTGGCGCGCATTTCGGCGACAGCTTCGAGCCGCGCGGCAGGTTTGCCGCCGTAGACGTAGCCATCGACGGTGATCAGCACCTTCGGCTCGATCTGGGCGAAGCGGTCAACGACGCTGCGGACGCCAAAGTCGGGAGAGCAGCACGACCAGATCGCGCCGAGCGCCGCCGTTGCAAAGAGCGCCGCGGCAGCCTCGGGGATGTTCGGGAGGTAGGCGCACACCCGATCGCCCGGGCCAACTCCGAGTGCTTCAAGACCTGCCTGAATCTGCGCGGTCAGTTCGGTGAGCTCACCCCACGTGATGTCGCGCAACGGTTCCGTCTCGGACTGATGGTGAATCGCAACAGCCGCCGGATCGCGATGCCGGAAGACATGCTGCGCGAGATTGAGTCGTGCGCCCGGGAACCACTCTGCGCCTGGCATAGCCCGCGACCCAAGGACGCGTTCGTACGGCGAGCCCGCTTCGACCTCGAAGAAGTCCCAAAGCGACCCCCAAAAACCTTCAAGGTCAGTTGCCGACCAGCGCTGCAGAGCGTGGTAGTCGGGGAAGCTGAGGCCGCGTGTCGTCTCCAGCCATCGCTCGTAGCGTGCGAGCTCCGTGGTCTCGGCGAAACCTGTGGCTGGAGTCCAAAGGAGCGGTGGCACTGGTGCGCTCATGCCGCCTCGGGGAGTAGTCGATCGAGGGCGAGGAAGTCGATTGGGTGATCGGTATGCCCATCGAGCGCGAGGTCGGCGGCGATTTCGCCGATCACGGGGGCGAACTTGAAGCCATGACCCGAGCAGGCAGAAACGACGACGACATTGCTTGCATCCGGGTGGAGATCGATCACGAATCGGCTGTCAGGCGTGTTGGTGAAGAGACACGCTTGTGCGTCGAGGAGCGGTCCCGCTGCGCCAGGAAAGACGCGTTCGACGAACGACCGGAGCACACCAACCTCTGCTTCGCCCGCGACGCGATCCAGTTCCGCCGGGTTGCTCACAGGCTGGCCGGGATGATGCATGCGACCGATCTTGAACCCGGCGCCGTCGACAGGCGGGAACCCGTAGTGGTTGATGCCGTCCTCCTGCACGATGAACACGGGGAAGCGCTCGCGGCTGTAGAGCTCAGGGGCGGTCGGTTGGAACCAGGCAACGACCTGCCGCGTTGCTTGGAAGAGGGTGGGAGGCAGGCCGAAGAGTTGCGACGCCCACGCACCTGGGGCAAGGACGAGCCGGTCGGCGCTGTACGTGCCCGCGGTTGTCTCGACCACCACCCCTTCGCCGGTGGCGCTCCAATTCAGCACTGTGATTCCCTCACGCAGCTCTGCTCCTGCCCCACGCGCCGCCGCCGCGTGGGCGGCAACCGATGCTTCGGGACGGAGGAAGCCGGCGTCTGGTTGAAACACCGCAACCCAATCTTCGCGTGGTCGGTACGCAGGGAAGCGATCGACGAGGTCGCCAGGGCCGAGTAGCTCGTGCGCAAGCCCGTGCTCGTCGCTCGCAGCGAGCGTCCCGGCGATGAGCGAGCCGTCTGGCGTCCCCACTTCTAGCGATCCCGTCGTCTCAAACAGCGCAACGTCTTCGGCTGCTTCGAGCTCGCGCCAGAGCGTGTAGGCGCGCCGGAGCAGCGGGACGTAGTCGGGGTGCTCGTGGTAGGCGAGGCGGATGATCCGCGACAGGCCGTGGAGCGAGCCTCGATCGTGGCCGATCGCATACTGCTCAAGTCCGAGGACAGATACACCACGTCGGGCAAGGTGGAACGCCGTTGCGCTCCCCATCGAACCGACCCCTACGACGATCGCGTCGTACCGGGGTGTCAACCCGCCGACTTGACCTGCTGCAGCAGGCCGATGCTCTCGTCGACGAACCGGTCGACTTCGCCGCGCGCGACGTTCGAGCTCGTAATGCCGTACGCCCAGCGATACGCATCTTGGTCGAGGATCTCGTCGAGCGGAACATCAGCGACGAGATCAAGGTCGGTGCTCTCGGGAAGGTAGCCGGCGTAGTCGTTTGCGTACGCAGCCGCGATCGTCGTGCCAAACGGGCTGGCTTCCTTGATGCGGGCACCCGCGTGATTGAAGAGTTCAAACGGGTTCGTGACAACGGCGATATCGCCCGCTGCAATCACCTGTACCTGGGCGGGAATCGGCTCGCCCTGTCGCTCGAGCATGTCGATATACATCGTCAGCGCGCCAATTTGGTACTGGAGCGGGAACTGCTGCGCCGACGTCATCGTGTGCACCTCCGTAGGCCACACCTCGGGCCATTCGGGCTCCGGGAGTTTCTGAAGCTCCTCGCGACGTGCCTTGAGCTCGGCCAGGTCGTAACCGGGGTTGCGGCGTTCGAGTTCCAGGTCAATCGACGCGAAGCGAACGTCGCCGTCGGGGCTCGTGTCAACCGTCGGTAGGAGCTCAAGCGCAACTTCGCCAATTGCCCGGCCCAGACGATCGCGTTCGGCGTAGGAGTTGCGGCTTGAGTTCCAGTTGCCGAAGTACCAGTCGAACGGTGCGAGGTCGCCGGCGCAGCCCTGCAGGAAGATCACTTCGGTGCCTGGCGCACCTGCGGCAACCGTCTCGCGGAGCGGCGCGATGTATTCGGCATCCCACTCGTACGAGACGCCGCCGACCGAGATCGGGTGCGTCTGAAAGCTCACGACCGCAGCGAGCGGGGAGCCATCAGTCTTGTCGATGCGCACGACCGTGAGCGAGTCGTCGACAGCACGCTCGCGCTGCACACGGTTGCCGGTAAGGCCGGGGGCGTTACCGACGGCGGCACCGATACGCACCGGCTGCATGTTCTTGAACGCGCCGTAGACCGCGCCAGCCAAGAGATCTGTCAGCGAATCGGCGTAACGCGCAAAGCTTGGGATGTCGCGGAGCGTCGGGATACTCTGGCCGCGGGAAAGGCTCGGGCCACTGTGGTTGTGGCTTGCGTGCACCGAGATCGCATCGGCAGGTATGCCCGTGAGGCGAGTCACCTCGGTACGGACACTGTCGGAGAGGAGCTGCCCGACGAAGACGAGGTCGCTGGCAACGATCGCGGCTGTGGTCGTGCCATCAGAGATGACGAGGGCCTGCGCGATCAGTCGTTCGTGAATCCCGTTCGCGAGCGCGCCACGCGCGTTCCAGCACGCGACCGGTGTGCCAAGCGGCGGGGTGATGTCAACGCGTGCGACTCCGGCGTACAAGGTCACAGGAGCTCCTTTGCATCGATCTCGCGGCCAACAACGATCACGTTGTCGCCCTGTGTGGTTGGGGCGATGGCGCGCACAGCGGCAACGACGCCATCGCACTCTGCGTGGACGACCGTTCCTGGTCGGTCGGGGCGTTCAAGGAAGTGGATCTGGCCAACGGGATCGCCCTTCTTCACGCGAGCGCCGAGATCGACGAACGTCTCCCACAGCCCGCTCTCGGGTGCGAATACGTAGTTCTCCATATCGGTTGCCCGCACAATCACGGGGGCGGGAAGACCAAGCTCCTCGCGGGTCTTCGGAGCACCTGCGATCACCCCGAAGTGGCGCAGGACATTGGCAAGGCCATCCTGTGCGATGCGATGCGTACGCGCATGAACGTGACCGCCGCCACCGAGCTCGGTCGAGACGACGATCTTGCCCTGACGCTCCGCTTCGCCCACGAGCAAGCCGGTGCCGCCGACGTCGATGTAGACGAAGTGGAATGGGCTGTTCCACGCGAGCATCCCGTCGACCATCTGCTTGCGCTGCGTCGGGTCGTCGACCCAGTGCATCTCTGACCACTCCGGGCAGAGCATCGTGCGACCACCGCTGTGCATGTCAACGATGATCTCGGCGCGTGGAAAGAGGAAGCGCGAGAAGAAATCTGCGAGCTGCTCGTCGGCCGGCCCATCAGGGCGGCCAGGGAATGAGCGGTTGAGGTTGGCTCCCGTGGGCCACAGGCGCGTGAAGTCCCGCGATGCCTCCATGGATGCGCAAGGAACGATGATCAGATGGCCGTGAACATTCTCGGGTGTCGCCGAGCGCGACAAGTTCAGTGCAGCAACCTGACCTTCGGGTTCGTCGCCGTGCACGCCGCCGATCACCACTGCCACAGGGCCAGAGCCCTCGCCCTTCACGGAAATAATCGGAATGAACTGATGCGACCAGCCGCTCGTATTGTTCGAGCGGGGCAGTTCAAGGCGGCCGACATGCTTACCCGGGGCATCGAGGTCGATCGTGCAGTGCACAGGTGTGTTCGCCATTGATTCGCGATTGTAGACAATTTCTCTATAGTTGACAATCCGGCCTTCGGGCCTGAGATTTGGCCTGAATAGTCACTTTTGCGAGGAGGGATTTCGTGAAGATCACGGATGTCGAGGCGGTGATCCTTCGACAGCCGGCGCTGAACGAGGGCATCGCAGACGGAAGTCAGGACGACCTTGTGGTGTTTGTCCACACCGATGAGGGAATCACCGGCGTTGGCGAGGTCGATTCGGCCCCGGAAGCAGTCAAGGCGGTCATTCACGCCCCTGGCTCACACGCCATCGCGAACAGCCTGCGTGAGCTGCTGATCGGGGAAGACCCGATGGATGTGGAGCGCCTCTGGCACAAGATGTACCGCGGCCTGATTTACGTCGGTCGTCGCGGCATCGCGCTGCACGCCATCAGTGGCGTTGACATTGCGCTTTGGGACATCAAGGGCAAGGCGCTCGGCAAACCGGTCTACGAGCTGATCGGGACGAAGCAGCGCGACAAGATCCGTGCCTACGCCTCACGCCTGATGCCCGACACGCCGACCGAGGTCAGCGAGGCCGTCGCGGAGGTGCGCGAACTCGGCTTTACCGCTGTCAAGCTCGGCTGGGGCGTACAGGGCCAGAACGCCGATCACGACATCGCGCTTGCGACCGCAGCAGTCGAGGCTGGCGGCGACAAGGTGACGGTGCTGATCGACTCAGGCCTCGGCTACGGCAGCGACGCGAAGACGGCGATCAAGGTTGCGCGCGCGTTCGAGGAGCTTGGCGTCTTCTGGATCGAAGAGCCGTTTGAGCCAGATGAGTACGAGGCGTACGCCGAGCTTGCTGACACCGTCGACATTCGTGTCGCCGCAGGCGAACAGGACACGACGCTTTGGGGCTTCCGTGAGCTGATCGAGCGCGGCCACGTCGATCTCGTTCAGCCCGATGTCACCCGCTGCGGCGGCATCACCGAGCTGCTTCGCATCGGCGAGTTCGCCCGTGAGCGCGGGGTCGAAACCGTCCCGCACGCCTGGAAGAGCGGCATCATCAAGGCGGCGTCGTTGCACTGCAACGCGGTGCTTCCCGACGCTCAATTCCAGGAGTACTGCATCGCCGGCACGCCGATCAACACCGAGCTCACCTACGAGCTTCTGCCGATCGACGCTGACGGCAACGTTGAGATCCCGACCGCGCCCGGCATCGGTGTCACGGTCAATCCCGAAATCGTCGCCCGCTACCGGGTCGACTGAGAGGAACCACGCGTATGACCACGACCGAATCGCATAAGGCAGGGTCGCTCTCGGAGCGAGCCTCCCGGGTGATCCCCGGAGGCGTCAACAGCGGCCAGCGGCGCGTGCCGGGGCTCGAGGATCTCGTCATCGCCTCGACTCATGGTTCGACGTTCACGTCGCTCGACGGCAAGACCTACACCGACTACCACGCAGCGTTCGGGCCGCCGCTTCTCGGCCACAACGATCCTGACGTCGACGGTGCGGTTGCGGCCGCTGCGAAGTCGGTCGGCCTGATGGGCATCGGCGTGTCGGAGATCGAGGTTGAGGTCGCCGAAAAGATCGTCTCGCTGCTTCCCTCAGTTGAGAAGGTTCTGCTGACCGAGACCGGTAGCGAAGCAACCTTCCATGCGATTCGTGTGTCGCGCGCTGCAACGGGTCGGCGCCACATCATCAAGTTCCAGGGCTGTTACCACGGCTGGCACGACTCGGTTGCAATGAACGTCATCTCGCTGCCCGAGAACATGGGTAAGCGCGATCCGCTCTCGAAGGGTGTTCTGCCGGAAGTGACCGAGGCGACGATCGTTTGTCAGTTCAACAACGCCGAAGAGGTCGAGCGTGCGCTGAACGACTATGACGTCGCGGCGATCATCATCGAGCCGATCCCGCACAACATCGGCGCGGTGCTCCCGAAGCCGGGCTTCCTTGAGCGGCTCCGTGAGCTCGCGACGAAGCACGGCACCGTCCTGATCTTCGACGAGGTGATTACCGGTTTCCGGCATGGCCTCGGCGGCTACCAGTCGATTGCCGGCGTGACGCCCGACATCACGACGATGGGCAAGGCAATGGGCAACGGCTGGCCGATCTCAGCGATCGGCGGCAAGGCCGAGCTGATGGATCTCTTCTCGACGACACCGGGCCAGCCCGCGTTCTTCGCTGGGACATTCAATGGGCATCCGCCGACAGCGGCCGCAGCGCTCGCGACGATTACCAAGCTGCAGACCGAGCCCGTGCACGAGCATGTCTTTCGGCTTGGCGAGCGCGCCCGGCAGGGTCTGCGTGACGTCTACGCCGGGCTCGACATCCCGGTTGTCGTGAGCGGCTTCGGGTCCGTGTTTGTCACGTACTTCATGGAAGGCCCGGTCGAGAGCTACGACGACCTGCTTCGCAACGACGTCGACATGTTCATTGCCGTGCGCCGTGAGCAAATGAAGCACGGCGTGTTCGAGCTACCGCTGAACCTCAAGCGCAGCCACTTCTCCTACGCCCACACCGACGAGGACGTCGACCGTCTGCTCGAGGCTGCAGAGGCATCGGCGAAGGCTGTATTGGAGGCACGGGCATGAGCTACGACGGGCCAGTCCACTGCACGCTTGACCTGTCGAAGCAGGGCAAGCAGATCGGCCGCCTCCAGTTCCCGCGCATCTCGAACACGGCGGGTTGGGGATTCAGCTTCGTCCCGATTGCCACCATCGCGAACGGCACCGGGCCAACTGTCCTTGTCTCGGGCGGCAACCATGGCGACGAGTACGAGGGTCAGATTGCGGCTCTCCGGCTGATCGACGAGATCGATCCGTCGCAGGTCAACGGGCGCATCATCGTCGTCCCGGTGATCTCGAAGGAGGCCTCGTGGGCGAACACCCGCTTGTGGCCATCAGGCGCGAACTTCAACCGTTCGTTCCCGGGTCGCCCTGACGGGACGGCCAACGAGCAGCTCGCTGACTTCTTCACGCGCGAGCTCTTCCCGCCGGCCGACGTCGTGATCGACATGCACTCCGGCGGTCGCACCGCGTGGTTCCTGCCGTGCTCGCACATGCACGTCGTCGAGAACCCGGAGCAGCGCGCGAAGATGCTCGAAGGGATGATCGCGTGGAACTCGGACTTCCACTTCCTCTATGTCGATATCAACGGCAACGGGCTGCTTCCCGTCGAGGCCGAAAATCAGGGCAAGATTGTGATCACGACCGAGCTTGGTGGTGGCGGTCGCGTTCCGGCTCCGGTGCATCGCTTGGCGTATTCGGGCTTGACCAACGTGCTGCGCCACCTAGGCGTGCTCGAAGGCGAAGTGCTCACCCGTGCATCGCTCGGCCTGCCTGATGCAGTGATCATCGACGGCCGCGATGGCGACAACATGGTGATCACCGAGGAGACGGGGTTCTGGGAGGGCATCCTTGAGCCGGGTGAGTCAGTGAAGGCAGGTGAGCCGGTCGGTCGTCTGTGGTTCCCCGATACTCCTGGCCGACCACCGAACGTGATGCGCGCTCCGCGCGACGGTGTCGTCGTCGTCACTCGAGCGATTCCCGTCGCGGAGGCGGGCGACTCGGTGTTCGTTCTCGGCCAGCCGATTGACCGAGGCGACATCCGGTGAGCTCGACTCTCGCGCAGGTCGGGGGAAGGACCTTCGCGAGTCTCCGTAAACACCGCAACTACCGGCTGTACTTCGCCGGCAATCTCGTCTCGTTTACGGGCACGTGGATGCAGCAGATCGCAGCTGCGTGGCTCGTTCTGCGTCTGACACACTCGCCAGTGCTCGTTGGGGCGCTTGCGCTGTGCCAGCTGCTACCCGTCACGGCGCTAGGGCTGTTCGTCGGAACACTGATCGACCGTTACGACGTGCGACGGCTCGTGATTCGGGCCGAGATCCTGCAGATGACGAACGCGGCGCTCCTCGCCGGTCTCACGATCGCCGGAGTTGTCCAGGTGTGGGAGGTGTTTGCGCTCGCTGCGATCCAAGGGATCGTTGGGGCGATCGACGCGCCAGCGCGTCACTCACTCGTCTTTCAGATGGTTGGTCCTGATGACCTTCCAAATGCGGTGTCGCTCTCTTCGAGCGTCGGGACGATCGCGCGGGTTCTTGGCCCAGCGATCGGAGGCGCTGTCGTCGCGACGGCTGGTGAAGGAACGGCGTTTGCCCTGAACTCGCTGAGCTTTCTCGCGATCCTCGCGTCGCTGCTCGCAATGGACGTTACGAAGCTGCACCGGCCCGGGAGGAGCGAGGAGGCGAAGGTACTGAAGGGCGCGAT
Organism: uncultured Actinomycetes bacterium; assembly: GCA_903915545.1. Taxonomy (GTDB): domain Bacteria; phylum Actinomycetota; class Thermoleophilia; order Gaiellales; family Gaiellaceae; genus PALSA-600. Next base: position 14,026 of record CAIWTI010000224.1, read on the forward strand.
CGCCGCGTTGAGTTACGTGCGCCACACTCCGCGCGCGACGGTGGCGTTCGTCGTCGTCTTCGCGATTGCAACGTTCGCCTTCAACTTCAACGTGCTCTTCCCACTGATCGCCGATCGCACGCTGCATAAGGGTGCTGGAACGTTCGGTGTGATCGCCGCTGTGTTCGGTGCGGGTGCATTCACCGGCGCGATGATCAATGCGTTTCGCGCTGTTGCGAGTGTGCGGACGATCATCCTTGGGGCGGTAGGGTACGGCGCCCTTGAGCTCGTCCTCGCGCCGCTGCACTCGCTCGTTGCGATCTGCGTACTCCTCTACTTCATCGGCATCTTCTACGTGCTCTGGGGTACGAACGCCCTCACGACGATTCAGCTCGCAGCGCCGCCACACCTCCGTGGTAGGGCCGGAAGCCTCTACTTCTTCGCGTTCCAAGGTGGTGCGCCGCTCGGCGGGCTGTTCGCGGGCGTGCTTGTCTCGTGGGGCGGCACCCAGCTCGCATACGTCGTCGCCGGCGCGGTCTCACTTCTCACCGCCGCCTGGGGCGTGTGGTTCCTCGCGTCGCGGGCGGATGGGACAGACCTTTCGGTCGAGTCGGTCGCGGGAATCGCACATGCTTTGCATCGACCATCGTTTCGTCTTGCACGCCGCACCTCGCCCGAAGGTCGCGCGGAGCTTGGTGCAAGCGAGGCGCTCGACGATCCCGTCGAGTAGCGGGTCTACACCAGGTCGAAGCAGTCGAACTGATTGCGTCGCATCAGACGCTCGGCGATCGAGAGTGCTTGCGCTTGGGTGAGGTCTCCCGCCGCGACTTCGGCCTCGAGCGTCTTGGTTAGCCAACGTCGTGCCTGAAGCGAGTAGGCGAGCACGTTCGTCGGCCACATCGTGTCGCCGCCATAGGCGAAGAGCTTGTTGATCGGAGCGGCGTGGATGAACCGGCGGACGAAGTCGGAGCTGCTGAAGGGATCGATCGACCAGGCCCAGCAGAGATCAACCCACACGTTCGCGTAGTGCTTGGCGATCGACACGAGCTCCTCGCCATACGGTTAGCCGATGTGCATGAGGATGAACCGCGCCTCGGGGTAGCGCGCGAGCAGTTTGGTCATCAGACCGGGCCGCACCCAGTCGATTGTCATGCGGCCGTTGCGCGCAAACATGCCCGTGTGAACCTTGTAGGGGAGGCCGTACTCGATTGCATGCTCGACGCTGCGCGCCCAGCACCAGTCGCCGAGGATTGCGCGATCGTCCGCAGTGCCTGCGCCTCGAAGTACGCGACCAAGGGCGGCTGCCGCGTCGGTGTCGGAGCGCTCCTCCCACGCGAGCGAACGGTCGTAGGCGTGCTGCGACTTGACCGCAATCGAGCGCGCGGCGTTGTTTGCGAAGATCGCGGCGAGGGCTGCTCGTAGCGCG
>CAIWTI010000225.1 GCA_903915545.1 uncultured Actinomycetes bacterium
GGTGAGGAGACGCTCGTGCCGCTCCGCGCCGACTGGCGCCCCGAGCGCATCGAGCCGGCCGATATCGCGATCGTGCTGACGAAGAGCCTCGACACACGCACCGCGCTCATGGCCCTCCGCCATGTTGTGCCCGAGCTGCGCGTCGCCGTATCGCTGCAAAACAGCGTCGAGAAGGATGAGATCCTGCACGCGTGGGCCGGGCGCGAGCGCGTCGTGGGCGGTATGAGCATGGTGGGCGGCACGCTCGTTGAGCCCGGGTACGTGCACCACACCTTCGACCGCTCGACCGTCGTCGGCGAGCTGCCGCGCGGGATCAGCCCGCGCACCGAACGGCTCGCTGCGCTCCTTGCCGACGCCGGCCTCTCTGGCGTCGTGTCCGACAACGTCCTGGGCGTCGAGTGGGCGAAGCTGATCCACGCGCTGCCGTCGATGGCGCTGCCCGCACTCACCCGCAAGAACCTGCACGAGATCTTGATCGACCCCGACCTCGCACGGCTCTACGTCGAGCTCGTGCGTGAGGGCGTCGCCGTCGCCGATGCCGCGGACGTCGAGATCGACGGCCGCCCGCTCGCCTTCCCGCTGCGCCAGATCGCCGAATCGCACACCGAGGAGGCAATCGCGCTCGTCCAAGAGCAAGGTCGCCGGTTCGTCGAAGCCGGCATGACCGAGGTGCGCGTCTCGATGCTGCAGAGCGTCGAAAGCGGGCGCCGCCTGGAAGTCGAGGCGATCCACGGCTACGTCGTCCGCGAAGCTGCGCGCCTTGACGTGCCCGTCCCGACCACCGAAACCTGTTACCGCATGCTCGCCGCGATCGATCGGAGCTTCGCATGAGTTTTCTCGTTCCAAACCGCGCCGAGTGGTGCCTTCCGGAACTCGTCGCCCAGCGCGGCGAGGAGCTCGGCGACCGCCCGTTCCTCTCGTTCGCTCTCGGTGAGCGCGAGATCTCGTACGGCGAGGCAGCCGCCTCGGCCCGTTCGATTGCCGGTGGTCTAGCCGCGATCGGCGTGCAGCCCGGCGAGCGGGTGCTGATGATGATGCGCAACCGCGCCGAGTTCACCCTCTCGATGCTTGGTGTCGCCGAAGCGCACTGTGTGCAGGTGCCGGTGAACGTCGACTACCGCGGCCCGTTCCTCGAACACCTCGTCAACACCGCGGAGGCTTCGACGATGATCGTCGAGGATGAGCTCGCCGACGCCGTCGCCGCGTCGCTGCCCGCGCTGCCCACGCTCAAGCGCGTCGTCTCGGTCGGTGCCGCACTCGACCTGCCCGGCGTCGACACGTTCCTGTTCGACGACCTGGCCTCGGCCGCCCCACCCGCCACGCGGCCGCACCATCGCGCCTCGGACGTGGGGGCGATCCACTTCACGTCGGGCACCTCGGGCCGCTCGAAGGGCGCGCTGCTGCCGCACGCCGCCGTGCACATGCTTGCCGAGCGCAACCGCGAGCTTCTCGACATCGGCCGCGACGACATCTACCTCACCGAGCTGCCGCTCTTCCACGTCAACGCCCAGATGAGCGTCTACAGCACCCTGCTCGCAGGCGCGCGGCTACGGATCGAGCGGCGCTTCTCGGCCAGCCAGTGGCTCGAGCGGATCCGCGAGAGCGGCGCCACCCACACGTCGCTGCTCGGCGTGATGCTCGGCTTCATCCTCGCGCAACCCGAGACGGCCGAAGACACCGACAACGAGCTGCGCTCGACCTGGACGGTGCCGTGCCCAACCCAGCCCGCCTTCACCTTCCGCAAGCGGTTTGGGCTCGAGCGCGTCGTCACGTCGTACGGCTCCACCGAGGTGGGCATGGTCAGCCGCCGGATTGTCGGCGAAGGCCCCGACACCTCGGCCGGCAAGGTCTCGACCGACCTCTACGACGTGCGCGTCGTCGACGAGTACGACGAGGAGGTGCCACACGGCGAGGTCGGCCAGCTGATCCTGCGGCCAAAGCACCCGTGGACGACCACCCTCGGCTACATCGGCATGCCCGACGCCGCGTTCACCGCGTACCGCAACCTCTGGTTCCACACGGGCGACGCGGTGACGCTCGACGCCGACGGCTACCTCACGTTCATCGACCGCTTCGACGACCGCATCCGCCGCCGCGGCGAAAACGTCGCCTCCGCCGACGTCGAAGGGGTCATCAACGATCACCCCGCCGTCGCCGAGGCGGCCGTGATTGCCGTGAATGCCGACGAGGAAGGCGGCGAAGACGAGCTGAAGGCGGTGCTCGTCGCCGAGTCGGGGCAGACGCTCGAGGTCGAGTCGGTGTGGGAGTGGTGCGACGAGCGCCTGCCGTACTTCGCGGTGCCGCGCTACATCGAGATCGTCGCCGAGCTGCCGAAGACGCCGACGTCGAAGGTGCGCAAGAACCTGCTGCGCGCCGACGGCATCACCGCCGCGACGGTCGACCGCGGCAGCGGCAGCCGAGGGCGCGGCAACCGGTGAGAATCGGGATCGTCGGCGCGGGCGCGATCGGCGGTACCTACGCCTGGTTCCTCGCACGCGCCGGCCACGACGTCGCGCTGCTCGACATTCGCGGCGATCACGTTGAGGCGGTTCGTGCGAATGGGCTGGTCGCGCTGCTTCCCGATGGGAGCCACGAGGCTGTGCAGGTCGAGATCGCGTCGGCCGGTGCTGAACTTGCGCCCGCGCCGATCGTGATGGTCGCGACGAAGGCGTACTCGACCGAGGACGCCGCACGCGGTGCCGCTGGGCTGATCGGGCCCGAGACGATCCTCACGACCGTCCAGAACGGGCTCGGCAACGACCGCGCGCTCGCTCGGGTTGTGGGGGAGAGCCGCGTCGCGCCAGGCTCGACGACCGTTGCTGCTGAGGGGCGCCCGCCCGGCAAGGTGCTCGTTGGCGCCTCGGTACTCGGCGGCCACTCACACACGGTGGTTGGTAGGCCGCGCGGTGCCGCGTCCGTTCCGGCTGCGGTCAGCGAGTTTGCCGCCGCGCTGTCGGGCGCAGGGCTACCCGCCGAGGTGGTGGAGAGCGCCGACCTCGTGATCTGGCGCAAGCTCGTGCTCGCCGGCTCGATGGGGCCGCTGTCGGCCGCGCTCCAGATGACCGTGGCCGGTGTGATGGAGAACCCCCCCGCCCGCGCGCTGCTCTTCCGCCTCGTAGACGAGATCGCTGCTGTGGCGACGGCGACGGGCGTACCGCTCGATGCCGCGGAGTGCCGGACGCTGTGCGAGAACACCTTCGGGCCGCTCGGCCACCATCGTGCGTCGATGACCGTCGATGTCGCCGAAGGCCGCCGCACCGAGATCGACGCGATGTGCGTGGAAGTCGCGCGCCTCGGCCGCGAGCACGGCAGTCCCGCGCCCGTCAACGAGGTCGTCGGCGAAATGATCCGCGCGCTCGAAGCGCGCTAGGAAAGCAGCGCGGTCGCGGCGCCGGGCCAGGCGGCCGCACCAGCGATCGGGATGATCGACAGCAACGCCCCGAAGAGCTGATCTTCGGTTGCGCCCATGCGGCGGGCGGCGTCGGCGTGGATCTTCACGAACTCGGTCTGGAACTCCGACCCGTTGATGCCGCAGAGGATCAGCTCGACCGACACCGGCGGCAGCGCGCCTTCGCGGAGGCCGAGGCGGTGCATCAGCGTGTAGCCCTCGAACGCCTGCTGCGACCGATCGGCGAGCAGCTGGATGCGGGGCGGGATGCCGTCGAAGTACTTCTGGAAGTACGCGAGCGTCGCGTCCTTATCGAACGTGCCGTCGAAAGCGGGGCCAGGATCGGGCTCGCCGTAGACCTCGATCAGCGCCTCGGCCAGCCGCTCCGACACCGCCTGCCCGCGCGAGATCAGGATGACGGCGGGCGTTGCCCACGCCTGCTCCTTCGGGAAGCCGCCAGCGAGCGCGCGCTCAAGCGACTCGCGCAGCACGACCGGCTGGTTCTTCGCTGCTGCGGCTGCGGCGGCGATCATCCCCGCGAGGCCGGGATCGAGCAGGCCTGCGGCGGCATCACGAATCATCTGCAGGCCGTGCGCGGGGCCGGGGTTCGACACCTCGATCGCACGAGCGGCGACGGCGGACGGATGCGGGATCGGATCCCACTCCTTGCCGTGGTGGCCGCCGTACCAATCGTCGGGAATCTCACGGCGGCTCGGGATCGCGTCGAGGCCGGTCAGGCGATGCTCCTTGATCAGCCACGAGTCGCCATGCGGAACCATCACGTCGACGAGGCGCGCCCACAGGTGCCAGGTGCCGCCGGTCGCCTTCATGCGGTGGTAGGCGTAGACGTAGGTCGTGAGGATCGCGTTCTCGCCATCCATCTCGACCCGCTCGTTCGTGACGTGGTGGCTCGTGCGCGAGTACGCATCAAGGATGCGGCCAAGCGCGCGCCCAATGCGGTCGCGGCCGTCGAGGAACTTGCCGGTCATCACCTCGGCGCGCGCGTCCTCGGTGAAGTTCTGCACCGCCGCCATCGGATCCTGGCGATCGATGCAATCGAAGTACCGGTAGAGAACGTCGACGGGCTCCATCGCCGCCGAATCTACCAACCGTTGGTTCGAAATACGAGGGCCGATTGCCGCAGCGGGACGGCCGATCTGCGAGAATCTCGGAGTCGGCGAGCTGCGGTGCTTGTCGTTGCGGGCGAAGGGGCTCGATGATTACCTCCTCTTCCCATGCCCGAACTCTCACAGCCATCCGTTAGCGCCACGCTCCTTGGTGAGCGGTACGACCACGCGGGCTTCTTCGACGAGATGTTCGACGCCGACGGAACGGTGCGGCCGTTCTACGAACCGCTGCAGACGCAGCTCTCACTGCTCACGACCGACGACTTCAAGGAGCGCCGCCGCGCGGTCGACGCGCTGTTCCTGAACCAAGGCATCGGCTTCACCGTCTACGACCAAGAGGACGCGCTCGAGCGGATCTTCCCATTCGACCTGATCCCGCGCGTTATTCCCGGTGCCGAGTGGACGAAGCTCGAAGCAGGCCTCGCGCAGCGCGTGCGCGCGCTCGACCTCTTCCTGCACGACGTCTATCACGACCAACGGATCCTGCGCGAACGAGTGATTCCGCCTGAGGTCGTCTTTGGTGCCCGGCACTTCCGCCGCGAGATGATGGGCATCGACCCGCCCGGCGGCGTCTATGCGCACGTGTCAGGCGTCGACATCATCCGCGACCACGAGGGCACCTACCACGTCCTCGAAGACAACCTGCGCTCGCCCTCGGGCGCGAGCTACATGCTCGAAAACCGCCAGGCGATGAAGCGGACGTTCCCCGACCTCTTCGAGCGCTGCGGCGTCCTCGGCATCGACCACTACCCCCAGGAGCTGCTAGCGGCACTGCGGGCGGCGGCCCCGCGCGGGGTTGTCGACCCAACCGTCGTGCTGCTGACGCCGGGCGTCCACAACTCGGCCTACTTCGAGCACTCGTTCCTCGCGCGGCAGATGGGGATCGAGCTCGTCGAGGGTGGCGACCTCGTCTGCCACGACGAGACCGTCTACATGCGCACGACCCGCGGCCTCCAGCGCGTCGATGTGATCTACCGGCGCGTCGACGACGAGTACCTCGATCCGCTCGCGTTCCGCAACGACTCGCTACTTGGGACGGCCGGGATCTTCACCGCTTACCGCGCCGGCAACGTGACGCTCGCAAACGCGCTCGGTACCGGCGTTGCCGACGACAAGGCGGTGTACGCGTTCGTGCCCGCCATGATCCGGTACTACCTGGGCGAGGAGGCGATCATCCCAAACGTGCCGACCTACCTCGGCTACCGCGAGGACGATCGCGCCTACATCCTCGATCACCTCGACGAGCTGGTCGTCAAGCCGGTCGACGCGAGCGGTGGCTACGGGATGCTGATCGGCCCTGCAGCGAGCGCGGCTGAGCGCGAGGAGTTCCGCGGGCGGATCCAGGCGCGTCCGCGTGAGTACATCGCCCAGCCGACGATCGCCCTCAGCCGTCATCCGATCTACATGGACGAGGTGCGTCCCGCACACGTCGACCTGCGCCCGTTCGTGTTGCACGGCGACCGGATCACAACCGTCCCTGGTGGGCTGACGCGCGCGGCGCTCGTGCCGGGGTCGCTCGTTGTGAACTCGTCGCAGGGCGGCGGCTCGAAAGACACCTGGGTGCTGCGCTAATGCTGAGCCGAGCCGCAGAGTCGCTCTACTGGACGGCCCGCTACGTCGAACGTGCCGAGGCCGTGAGCCGCGTGCTCGACGTCAACTTCCACGCGCTGCTCGACTCCGACGTCGCCGTGCACGGCGAGGCGTGGCAACGGCTGCTGTATCTGGGCGGGAGCGACGCGGTCTTCCGCGAGCACTTCGACGAGTACACCGCGAACACCGTCAGCGAGTTCCTGTTGTGTCGGCCCGAGAACGCGAACAGCGTCGTTGCCTGTGTTGCGCGAGCGCGCGAGAACGCGCGGGGTGTACGGCACCAGATCTCGACCGAGATGTGGGAGGAGCTGAACCGTCTGCACCTCGTCGTCTCGTCGAACCGGTTCACGACGGCGACGCGCGCGCGGCACGAGCTGTTTGTACGGGTGCGCGAGGGGTCGCATGCGTTCCAGGGTGTGACGCGGGCGACGCTCTCGCGTGGCGAGGCGTACGAGTTCTTGAAGCTCGGAGGCCACCTGGAGCGTGCCGACGTGATCGCGCGGATCCTCGACGTGCAGTACCCCTCGGCGTCGATGTACGTGGCGGAGTCGCGCGAGGCGACGGTGGGGCTTACCGCGCTGTTGAAGTCGTGCGGTGCCTTTGAGGCGTTCCGCAAGGCCGAGAACCCCGTGCTGCGCGCCGAGCGCGTCTTGGAATTTCTGCTGCTCGACGAGGCCTGCCCGCGGTCGGTGCTCTTCTGCCTGAACGCGTGCCTGGGGTCGCTGAACGCGATTGCCGGCAGCTCCGATCGGGCCGAGCGCGCGATTGGTCGGCTTGCGTCGGAGCTGTCGTTCCTCGACACGTCGTCACTCTCGGGTGAGGGCGCGCGTGGGCTGCTCCATCGTGTGCTCAGCGCAATCGCGGACGCGAGCAGCGAGATCGAGAACACCTACTTCACAACCCGCGTCATCGTCGCGGGCGCCTACGCCCAACAACAGCAGCAGCAGCAGCAGCAATAACCATGTGGCTTCGAGTCGAACATACGACGACGTTCACCTACACGGCCCCGATCGTCGAGGCCTACACCGAGCTGCGGTTGCGACCGCTCGATGTCGACGGGCAGCGGCGCGCGTCGTTCCGTCTGCAGACCGAGCCGGCAGGGGTTCGCGTGCACGAGTTCGTCGACCATCTGGGGAACGGGGTGGGGCACTTCGACATCCTTGAGCCGCATGAGCAGCTGACGGTGACCGCGACGAGCGAGGTGATCACTTCGCCGTTCGTGTCGATCGCGAAGCTGTCACCGCTCGAGTACTACGACTACTTGCAGCCCACCGAGTACGCCGTGCTGGACGAGCACGTGCATGCGTTCGTTGCTGGCGCCGCGATTGAGGGTACGAACGCTGAGCGCGCGACCGCGCTGATGCAAGCCGTGCGCGACACGCTCGTTTACGAGAAGGGCGCGACGTCGGTGCAGACGCCATCGCCGGAGGTGTTGCGGCTTGGGCGGGGTGTCTGCCAGGACTTCGCACACGTGCTGATCTCGGCCTGCCGGGCGGACGCGATTCCGGCCCGGTACGTGTCGGGGTACCTCTACGACGATGCTCTCGCCGACGAGCACGGAGCATCGCACGCGTGGGTCGATGTCTACGACTCCGAGCGCGGCTGGATCTCGCTCGACCCGACCCACGGCGGCGAGCAGACTGAGTCGTACGTGCGGCTCGCCGTGGGCCGCGATTACGCCGACGTGCCGCCGACCCGCGGCGTGTTCAAGGGCACGGCCGAAGAGACGCTGTCGGTGCGCGTCAACGTGTCGGCGACGTAGCCACAGATCTAGAGCCCGATCTAGCGAACGATTGAACGCGATGGCCCGCGGGCCACTCGCGTGCGGCCCCTGTCCGCGCCAGCCACGTCCTGGGGACAGTCCCCAATCAGAGGGTGGGCGCGCGGCTGCGCGGTGGATTTGGCGCGCTGCGGTCGCGGGCGCCGCGCTACGCGGCAGCACACCTACGTTCGCGAGTTGCCGCGCGGCGAGGAAGATTCGCAAACGGAATAGGCCGCGAGGCGTGCTCGCGAGGGGCACTAAATTGACTCACGGAAGCGGATCTGAACTGCTTTCAGGCGCTTGAATCCGCCGCCGATAGCAGAAGCTAATGGAGCACGAAATGACGGGACGGTCGGGAGGCGCGGCTGCGATGCGCTACTGCGCGCCGGGGCGGCCGTCGATGAACGGCGGCAGACCCGCACGCATCGACTCGATCTCCGCAATCCGGCGGACGAAGCGAAACTCGCCATCAGCCTCGCGCTGCAACGTGTCGCGATAGCGGCCGAAGACGCGCAGGATCGGCTCCTCGCCATGCTCCATCAGCACCGCAAAGTACGCCTCGCTCGTCGCTGAGTCGCCGTCGACGGTGATCTTCGGCTCGACCAGCATGTGCTTGTGCCACAGCTCCGGGGCGCGGGTGTGACGCGAGACGAACTCACGAATCGCCGCACGACCCTCGACGAGCTGGTGGGGTCGACCCGGGACGCGCGCGCGAATGTCGAACACGCCGTCCTCGGCAAAACACATCGCCCAGGCCTCCTCGTCGCCGTAATCGATTGCGTGCCCGTAGGTGTAGAGGCGCCGCAGAACGGCTCGCTCATCCTCCAGCACTGCGAGGCGACGTTCGAGATCTTCGAGACTTGCCACGCGCTAGGTCTACCAAACGGTCGGCAGAGAAACTAGGGTCTCGCACAATGCGTTTCGCAAACAAGGTCTTGCTCGTCACCGGCGGCGCCTCCGGCATCGGAGCTGCAACCGCACGTCGCTACACGGCAGAGGGTGGCCGCGTCGCGGTCGTCGACCTCGACCTCGCGAAGGCCGAAGCCACCGCAGCCGAGATTCCCGGCGCGATCGCCGTGCAGTGCGACGTTTCTGACGAGCCCTCCGTGATCGCCGCCGTCGCACAAACGCGCGAGCAGCTTGGCCGCATCGACCACGTGTTCAACGCCGCGGGTCATGTCGCGTTCGGCCGCGTCGAGAAGTTCCCGGTCGACGCGTGGAACAAGCTGCTTGCCGTGCACGTCACCGGCACGTTTCTCGTCACGCGCACGGCGATTCCGGCGATGCGCGAAGCGGGAGGCGGCGCGGTCGTGAACATCGCGTCGATCTCGGCCATCGTCGCCCGCGCCCACACCACCGGTTATGCGGCCGCGAAGGGCGCGATCATCGGCATGTCGCGTCAGCTCGCGCTCGATCTCGCGCCCGACAACATCCGCGTGAACGTCGTCATCCCCGGCTCGGTGCTGACGCCGATGACCTCGCCGCTCTGGGCGAAGGACGGCGACGCGGAGGGCGACATCAACCGCGCGGCTGCCTCGAGCGCCGGCGAGTCGATCCAGAACCGCGTGGCCGACCCAGAAGAGGTCGCTGCGCCCGTCCTGTTTCTGCTGTCCGACGATGCGAGCTTCATCACTGGCTCGCAGCTCGTTCCCGACGGCGGCATGACCGCGATCTAGGGAAAGGAGAACACGTGAGCGACCGAACCGACTGGGTAGCGATTCCGACGCTCGGCGACCTGATCGTCCGACGCGCGGCGATGGCTCCCGACCGCGATGCGATCGTGTTCCCCGAGGAGCGCGAGACCGGCGCCGAACTGCTCGACGAGTCGATCAAGGCCGGACGCTCGTTGCTCGGCCTCGGCATCAAGCCGGGCGAGGCGATCGCGATCCTCATGCCGAATCACATCGACTTCGCACATGTCCTCTACGGCGCAGCGCTCGTCGGTATCCGCGCACTGCTCGTGAACGCCCGGTACAAGGCGACTGAGCTCGCCTACGTGCTCGAGAACGCCGACGCGGTCGCCGTGATCACCACAGACGTCGTGTCGGAGTACGTCGACTTCGTCCCGCTGCTGCGTGACGCGACGACGAACCACGACGTGCCGCTGCTGCGCCAGCTCGTCCTGCTCGGCTCCTCGTCGCCGGAGGGGTTTGTCGACCGCGCCGCCTTCGACGCCGCCGCCGACACGATCACCGAGGCCTACGTCCACGAGTTGCGCGAGTCTGTCCGCGTTCGCGACGTGGCGATCATGATGTACACGTCGGGCACGACCGCCCAGCCGAAAGGCTGCCTGATCACGCATGAGGCGCTCGTGCGCACCGGCATTAGCGTCGCCAGCCGCTGGCACATGCCCGAGGATGAGGTCTTCTGGGATCCGCTGCCGTTCTTCCACATGGGCGCGATGCTCCAGCTCACCGCCACGCTCTACGCGGGCGGCACGTTCGTGACGATGACGCACTTCGAGCCGGGGGCGGCCCTCCGCCAGATCCACGAGGAGCACCCGACGTTCATCTTCCCGTGCTTCCCCACGATCACGCAGAGCCTGATCCACCATCCCGACTTTGAGCAGACCGACCTCTCGTCGATCCGCGGCCTGCTCGACACAGGGCCGAAGGAGTCATTGCAGGAAGTCGAGCGTCGCTTCGGCGTGCCGGTCGTGACGTCGTATGGCCTCACCGAGGCCGGTGGCGTGATCGCGTTCGGGCACCTCGAGGATTCGATCGAGAAGCGTTCGACGACCGGCGGGCGACCGTTTCGGGGCATGGAGGCGAGGATCGTCGACCCCGACACAGGCGTGGAGCTGCCGCCGAACACGCCGGGCGCAGTGCTGCTGCGTGGCGTCGGCCTCTTTGAGGGCTACTACAAGGATCCCGGGCAGACCGCGAAGGCGATGGAGGGCGGCTGGCTGAACACCGGCGACCTCGGCGTGATCGACGAGGACGGTCGCGTCGCCTACCGCGGCCGCTTCAAGGACATGCTCAAGGTCGGCGGCGAGAACGTCTCGGCGCTCGAGATCGAGGCGTACCTCGGCACGCATCCGAAGGTGAAGGTCGTCGCCGTCGCATCCGTGCCCGACGAGAAGTACACCGAAGTGCCCGCCGCGTTCGTCGAGATCGTCCCGGGCGAGACGCTCACCGAAGACGAGCTGATCACCTACTGCAAGGATCAGATCGCGAACTTCAAGATCCCGCGGTACGTTCGGTTCGTCACCGAGTGGCCGATGTCGGCGACCAAGATCCAGAAGTTCAAGTTGCGCTCCGATCTGCTCGCCGAACTCGGGCTCGAGTAGTGGGGGAGCTGGATCGCGTTGGGCTCGCGCTGTGGACGATGCAGTCGACCGCGGCCGGGCCCGGCCTGCACCGAACGCTCTACCGCCGTTTCGGGGAAGACGCGCAGCTCGCTGACCGGCTCGGCTTCGCAGCGGTGTGGATCGGCGAGCACCGGGTTTGGTACGACGGCTGGTGCCCAGCGCCGCTCCATGCGCTCGCCTACGTTGCCGGGCTGACCGAGCGGATCCACCTTGGTACTGCGATGTACCTCGTGCCGCAGCACGACGCGGATGGTGCGGCACGCACGCTCGCGCAGCTCGACGAGCTCTCGGGTGGGCGGCTCGAACTCGGCGCTGGCCTCGGCTATCGCGACCCGGAGTTCGATGCGCTCGGCCTGCAGCGCAACCAGCGCGGGAAGCTGATGGACGCGAACCTCGACGCCATCGAGGCTGCCTGGGCGGGTGCGGGTGGCGAGCAGCCGCCGACCAAGCGCCCGGCACCGCGCATCTGGATGGGAGGCATGGCACCGCAGGCGATCGCTCGCGCCGCACGCCGCGGTTACGGGCTGTTGTTGCCGCAGACGCTCTCGCTCGACGAGGTGCGCCGGATCGTCGAGAGCTACCGCGAGCAGGGCGGTGCCGCTCCTGTAGGGATGCTGCGCGAGATTTGGGTGGGGGAGGGTGGCGAGCGCCACGCGCGCCGCGTGAGCCTGCACCTCACCGAGGAAGCTGGCTCGTGGTGGGCGATGAAGGACAGCTTCGGCTTCGCTGCGCCAGAGCAGATCGCCAAGCAGGTTGCGCGCGGAGTATCCGGGATCGCGACGGGCGAGGCCGACGCGGTCGCCGAACGGCTACGCGACACGCTTGATGCCGGGGTCGACCATCTGGCCGTTCGGTTCGCATTTGAGTTCGTCGAGCAGGCTGCGCTGCACGACCAGATCCACCGGCTTGCCGAAGATGTCGTGCCGCTCTTGGCTGGTGCAGGCGCGTGAGGTTCCTGCTCGATCCGATCGGCCTGGCGACGCTCGCGGCGCTCACTGACGCGGCGACCGCCGCACGCGAGTCGGGGCTCGACGGCATCTACCTGACCGAGTCGGCCGCGCTACCCTCGCCGCTGATCGCCGCGGCTGCGCTTGCTGGCCGTGTAGAGGACGTGCTCGTTGCCGCCGAGATCACGCTGGGCGACCGCCATCCGCTGGAGGTTGCCGAGGAGGCAGCCGTCACCGACCTTGCACTCGATGGGCGGCTGATCCTTGTCGCCCGCCCGGCGACCGACGACCTCAGCCGCTTTGCCGAGGCGCTTGACATCGTGCGCCTTGCCTGCGCACCAAGGCCATTTCGCTTCGAGGGCAACCACTGGCAAGTGCCCGCGAACCTGCCCGAGAACGAGTGGTTGCCCGAAGAGCAGGTGCGCCTCATGCCTGGGCCGCCGCTGCCCCGTCTCGAACTCTGGACGGCAGGCGCCGCCGCACGCCCGCTCGCGATCGAGCGAGGACTCGGCCACCTGATCGGCGCAGACGACGACCCAGGTGCGGGTCTCGCGCAGCTCACGAAAGCGTCAGAGCTCGCACCCCGCGCACGCCGCGAGCAGCTCACCGATCCACTCGCCCTCGTCGAGCGCCTCCGGGAAGGTCGCGAGTGGGGCCAGGACTGGGCGGTCGTCAGCGCACCAGCGTCAGCTGCGCCCGACCTCGGCTCGATCGTTCGCCCACGCGTGCAGATGCACAAGCTCTCGCCCGGCCTCGAAGCGTTCTGGGACACCGAGCGCCCCTGGGCGCAGTAGGCCTAGCGGAAGCCGAGAACAGACTCGGCAACCAGCGCCTTGTGGAGCTGGTTGTTGCCTTCGACGATCTGGAAGACCTTCGCATCGCGCAGGTAGCGCGCAACGGGGTACTCGTCGGACACGCCATAGGCGCCGTGGATCTGGAACGCGTCGGTCGCCGACTTCAGCGCGACATCAGACGCCGTCATCTTTGCGATCGAGGCCGCGCCGCGAGCCCGCTGGCCGTGATCCTTCATGTGCGCGAGCTTTAGCGTGAGCAGGCGGGCGGCTTCGGTGCCGCACACCATGTCGCTGATCATCTCCTGCACCATCTGGAACTTGCCGACCGGCTGCTTGAAGACGATCCGCTCCTTCGCGTAGCTGATCGCCGAGTCACAGCACGCCTGTGAGAGACCGACGGCGCGGGCGGCAACGCCCAGGCGGCCGCTCTCGACGGAGTTCATCGCGATCTCGAAGCCCTGGCCCTCCTCGCCAAGCAGCGCGCTCGCGGGAACGCGGACGTTCTCGAGCACGAGCTCACCGGTGGAGAGAGGGCGGAAGCCGTACTTGTTCTTCAGCGGATGCCACGAGACGCCCGGCAAGTCCGCATCGACGATGAAGGCGCAGATCTTCTTGCGGCCCGTCTTCTCGTCGATTCCGAGGTGCGCGAAGGTGAGGTAGTACGTCGAGACGCCCAGGAAGCTGATCCACATCTTCGCACCGTTGATGATGTAGTCGGAGCCGTCCCGAGTCGCCGTCGTGTCCATGTCAGACACGTCAGTGCCGGACCGGGCCTCGGTTACACCAGCACCCGCGAACGTCTCGCCAAGCGCGAGCGGCTTCAAGTACTGCTGCTTCTGCTCCTCGGTGCCGTAGGTGAGGATCGAGTTGCCGACCAGGCCACTGGGGAACGAGAGCGCGCAGCCAACGATGTGGCAGGCGCGCGAGATCTCTTCGAGTAGGCCGGTGTACGTGACGTAGTCAAGGCCAGCGCCGCCGTACTCGACCGGGACGATGCCGCCACCGAAACCGAGCGCCGCCGCCGCCTTGACAATCTCCACCGGGAAGCGCTCGTCGCGGTCATACTCGGCGACATGAGGCGCAATCTCCTTCTCGGCAAAGTCGCGCGCGAGCTGCCGGAGTTCCTGCTGTTCCTGGCTCCAATCGAAGTCCATGCGCAGCATCTTAGACAATCGCTCACTTGCAATCTGCCAACCGTTTGGTAGAAAACCAAGGGATGAGTGGAGACGCGTTCATTGTTGGGTTCGGTGAGACACGTCACGCGCCAACACGCGACGACGCGAACACGACCGAGCTGGCCTATGAAGCCGTCTCGGCAGCCCTTGCCGATGCGGGCGTCACGCTCCACGACGTAACCGCTGTCGTCTCCGCCTCGCTCGACTTCTGGGAGGGCCGCACGATCTCGTCGATGGCCGTCAACGAGATCGCGGGTGCCACGTTCAAGTCGGAGTCGAAGATCTCGGCTGATAGCGCGCAGGCGCTCGCCTATGCGACGGCCCGCCTCAAGACCGATGGCGAAGGCCTGATCGTCGTTGTCACCCACTGCAAGGAGTCGCAGGCCGATCCACACATCATCGACCTCGCCGGCTTCGACCCGTACTACCACCGAGCGCTTGATCCCGACGAGACGGTGATCGCCGGATTCCAGGCCGCGCAGCTCGGTTACAGCCTCGACGAGCGTTCGCGCGTCGTCGCCGCCGGCCGCAAGAACTCGCCGTGGCTCGCGCCGCTGAGCGCCGCTGATGTCGCCGCGTCGCCCGAGACTTCCTCGCCGCTCCACGCACTCGAGCGTGCGCCGCGGATGGACGGCGCCTGCGCCGTGATCCTCACTGACGGTGCCACAGCAAAGCGCCTTGGCCGTCCCGCCGTGCGAGTCGCAGGATCGGGTACGACGACCGGCTCGTACTGGCTTGACCGTGATCTCACCTCGGCAAACGACCTGACGGTCGCGTTCTCCCGCGCGCTCGAGAGCGCGGGTTGGAGCGATGCGCCAGACCATGTCGAGCTCACGACGCCGTACGCACATCAAGCGCTGCTCTTCGCACGCGCGCTTGGCACGGGTGGGGTTGAGGCCTTCGAAGACGGGACGATTTCACCTGCGGGCGGCCAGTTCGCCGGACGCCCTGGTGTTGTCGCGGGGCTCTCGGGCGTGATTTACGCCGTGAAGGCTCTCCAGGGCACGTCAAACCGCGCGCTCTGCCATGGCACGACGGGACTGCTCGCGCAGAGCCATCACGTGATCTGCTTGGAGGGCGCATGAGTCGTGCAGTAGCTGGCGTTGCCGTCGGTCAGACCCATCACGCCTCACGGCGCACAGACGTCTCGATGCCCGAGATGATTCGCGAGGCGATCGACCGCTGCCTTGACTCACGCGGGCTTCGGATCAAGGACGTCGACGCATTCGTGCTCGGGAACATGGAGATGTTCGAGGGCATCAACTACGTCGAGCAATGGATGTCGGACGCTCTCGGCCTTGCGGGCAAGCAGGTGTGGAAGCTGAACAACGGTGGCACGGTGGGCGCCTCGACGGCGATCACCGCCTACAACCTGATCGCGAGCGGCTACCACGACCGTGTCCTCTGCGTCGGCTTCGAGAAGCAGTCGGAAGGCTCAACGCAGTCGGCGATCACCACGGTCGGCGACCCGATCTGGGAGCGCGCTGTCATGGCTGGTGCGATCGGCAACTTCGCCGCGATGACTTCGGTGTACGTCAACGAGTCGGGCGCAACCGCTGAGCAGGCCGCGAAGGTCGCTGTGAAGGCACGCCGCAACGCCTGCAACAACGAGTACGCCCACTTGAAGCTGCCGAACATCACCGTCCAGGAGGTGCTCGACTCGGACATGCTCGCCTACCCGGTGCGCAAGCTGGACATGTGTCCGAGTTCCGACGGCGCAGCCGCCGTCCTCTTCGCCGCCGAAGACGACGCGAAGAAGCTCTCGCCGCGCCCCGCCTGGGTGCACGCGGCGGTTGTCGCACACGACCAGCAGTACATGGGAGACAGTCCCAAGCGCCTGGCCGAGATGCGCAGCCTCATCGAAGCGCGCACGAAGGCCTACAAGATCGCGGGCATCACTGATCCGGTGAAGGAGCTCGACGTTGCCGAGGTCTACGAGCCGGCGAGCTATGCCGAGCTCGCGATGTACGAGTGCCTCGCGTTCTGCCCGAAGGGTGGCGGCGGCGCGCACATCGACGCTGGCGTCTCGGAGATGGACGGCGAGCTGCCGGTCAATCCCTCGGGCGGCGTGCTCTCGACGAACCCGGTGGGCGCGACCGCTCTCATCCGTGTGGCCGAGGCGACGCTGCAAACGATGAACGAAGCGACCGGCCACCAGGTGCCGAACGTCCGGCGCGCACTCGCGACGGGCTACGGCGGCAACGCCTGGACAGACCTGATGATCCTCGGAACGGAGCGCCTATGAGCAGCTGGGATACCGACGAGCCGCTGCGGCTCCCGCAGCAGATAACCCTCAACTACCGCTTCGCCGGTGGCCACCACGCGTCGAAGTTCTTCCGCGCTTTGCGTGGTGAGCAGAAGATCCTCGCGACCAAGTGCCCAAACGGCCACGTCCTGCTGCCGCCGCGCCCGGTGTGCGGCCTCTGCAATCTGCCGACGAACGACAACTGGGTTGAGGTTGGCCCGGGGGCGTCGCTCGCGGGCTACACGGTCGTCTACGTTCCGTTCATCGACCCGATGACGGGCGTCAAGCGCCCCGTGCCGTACGGCTTCGGCCTGGTGCGCTTCGACGGCTGCGACACGAACGTCTACCACCTGATCGACGAGACCGACCCGGCGAAGCTCCGCATCGGTCTGCCCGTCGAGCCAGTCTGGAAGGACGAGTCGGAGCGCACCGGCTCGTTCGCCGACATCCGCTGGTTCAAGCCGGTCGAGGGGGCCGAATGAGCGACGACGGCCTGATCTTCCAGCAGAAGATCGACCTGCCCTACACGTACACGGCGGGCCGGGCCCAGCGCGCGTTCCTGCGCGGGTTGACGCAACAGGTGTTCGTTGGCTCGGGTGCCGAGGGCTACGTTCCTGCCCGGGCCTACGCACCCGACGGCACGCGTGTCGAAGGCCTCGCTGAAGTCGAGCCGCGCGGCGTCGTCCTCTCGACGACCGTTGCGCACCACCTTGGTGGCCGCGTGTTTGGCCTGATCCGCGTTGGCAACAGCCCAACGCCGTTCCTGCACCATCTCGACGAGGAGCTCCCGGTGGGCACCGAGGTCGAGCCGGTGTGGGAAGAGGGAGCCGAGCCAGGTGTGCTCGCGCTTCGCTGCTTCCGGCGCGCGTCGTGAACATCGCCGACCTGGTGACCGTCGTCCTCGCGCGCGAGGTGCACGACGACGACGTGGTCGGAGTCGGCCTTGGCACGCCACTTGCGCTCTGCTCAGCGCTCGTTGCGCGTGCGACCACGACACCCAACGCGCAGGTGCTCGTGGGTGGCGCCGTCTCTCCCGTGGGGACACTCGCCGAGTGCTTGAAGAACGACTTCACCGGCCGCACTGCAGGATTTATCCAGCACATCGACACGCTCGACATGGCCGAGCGGCAGGCGATGACGCTGCAGTTCTTGCGGCCGGCCGAGGTTGGCCCCGACGGCTCGACGAACGTCAGCCGTATTCGTGCGGGTGAGCGCCTGATTCGCTTCCCGGGGAGCCTCGCGCTCGCGGATGTTCCGAACCTGATGCCGCGCGTCATCCTCTACCACACCGCCCACGAGGCTCGGGCCTTCCCGCCCGCTGTCGGCTACCGCACCGGTGCAGGCGGTGGCATCGATCGAGGTGGGTACCACTCCGACGGGCCAACCGTGCTCGTCACTGACCTTTGCGTGATCCGCTTCACCAAGGACGGCCCGGTGCTGGAGAGCGTCCATGGCGGCCACACCGTCGACGAGGTGGTTGCCGCCACAGGCTTCGCCTTGAAGGTGGAAAATCCGATCCAGACACCTGCGCCGACTGACACCGAGATTGCCGCCCTCGAGGCGGTCGATCCAACCCGGTTGCGCGAACTCGAATTCAAACACCTGCGCGCAGCCGCAAACCAAAGGAGAGCCCATGCCTGAGATGCGCTTTGATCACATCTCGTTCCTCGTTGCCAACCTCGATGCCGCCGTCGAGAAGTGGAAGAAGATCCTCGGGATCCTCGACCCGAACCAGGCCAAGGGCATCACCTACGGCGAAGGCGTTGAGGGTGGCGAGCACATGAAGTGGGCGACATTCGTGAATCCGGGAGGCTGCGCGATCCAGCTCTTCGAGCCGGTCAGCGACGGTTTCCTCAAGCGGATCCTCGACAAGCGCGGCGAGATGGTGCATCACGTCGCTTTCCTCTCGTCTGACGTCGACACGACGGTGCAGCAGCTCCGCGACGCCGAGATCCCGATGGTGCAGGAAGAGAACACCGCGCCCGACACGATGCCGTGGCTCAAGTGGAACTTCATTCCGCCGGACTACGTCGGTGGCGTGCTGATCGAAGTCGCGCAGCGCTACAACGTCGAGGGCAACGAGTGGGTGCCGGTTCCGGGAGACCCGCAGTAGCCGATCTGCTCTCTGTTCTCGGCGACGCTGTCGCCGATGGCTCGCTCGTCGCGTTCGGCGGCGGCGAGCTGCGCCGCAAACCGGTGGCGGCTGCGCGTGCGCTCGTCGATCTGGGCCGTCGTGACCTGCGCGTTGCGACGCTGCTTGGCAGTGTCGAGGTTGAAGTGCTGCTTGGTGGGGGTGTCGTGGCCGAGCTTCACACCGCCGGCGTTGCGTTGCTTGGACTTGCACCGCGTTGGAGGGAGGCCCGCCAGACCGCCTCAGTGCGCGTGATCGAGTGGTCGGAGGGGACCCTCGCGATCGCGCTTGAGGCGGCTGCGCTGGGTTGCGACTCGCAGCTTTGGCCATCGGGGCCTGGCACTGACCTGCCCGGTATCAACCCCTGGCTGAAGGAGATCGCCGACCCGTTCACCGGCGTGCCGGTCGTAGCGGTGCAGAGGCTTGAGCCTGACGTCGCGATCATCCACGCCAACGGCGTCGATGAGTTCGGCAACGTCTACATCGCCGAAGATCTCGTGGCCGACGAGATCCTGGCTCGGGCGGCCAAGCGCGTGATCGTCACCTACGAGGAGCTGGTGGCAGCCGATCCAGCTCGCGCGTCGATCTCACGGCTCTTTGTTGACGACACGATCCACGTGCCAAACGGCGCAGCCCCGACGGCCTGTGTACCGCTCTATAGGGTCGATCCTGAAGGGTTGAAGGCGCTGTGATTGCCGATCTGCTTACCGCCACGCTTGCCGAGGAGATCGCGGCGGCTGTCGACCTGCGGGTCTTCGTGCCGACGACACCGGCAACCGAGGTGGCCGCCAAGGCCGCGCAGGAGCTTGGCGCAGCGGGCTTGGCTCTCGCCCGCGGCTTCACCGACCTGGATGTCGGCCAGCGCGGCTCGGTCATGGACGTCTTCACGCTGCTGCGTCGTGGTCGCTTGGGCGTTGCCGTGGCCCCGATTCAGCTCGACGCGGCCGGCCGCACCAACCTCTCGGGCATCGGCCCCGTCGGTCAGCCGAAGGCGGCAATGATCGGCCCGCGTGGCCTGACTGAGAACAACGACACGCCCTCGCCGCTCTGGTATCTGCTTGCCACCCACAGCTCGCGCGCGCTCGTCGGACGCGTCGACATGATCTGCGGCCCCGCGCCGTCAGGCATCGGCCCACGTGTGCTGCTCACCCCCGCCGGACGGTTCGAGCTCCGCAACGGTGGCTGGGTTGCGACCTGGCTCACGCCCGGTGGTGAGGAGCTGATCGCTGGCGCACCGGAGTTCACGATCAACGTGCCCGCAGGAACCCCGATTCGCGACGCCGCCGACGCGGCAACCGTCGCCGTGCTTGACCGCGTCGACCCGAGCGGCAAGCGCAAGCGCGAGTTCGGCGAGTAGCGCCTACTCGGCGCCGAGGATTGCCACGGCCGAGACGACGCCGGGGCCGCCGAGCGTGTGTGCGAGACCGAGCTTGGCATCGGGGATCTGCCGTTCGCCGGCACGACCAAGGATCTGGTCGGTGATCTCGGCCATCATCCGCACGCCTGTGGCGCCGACGGGATGCCCGCACGACTGGAGGCCACCCGAGATGTTGACAGGGATGTCGCCACCAACCGTTGTTGCGCCGCTCTCGAGCAACGCGCCACCCTCGCCAGGGCCACAGACGCCGAGATCCTCGGTGTTCACAAGCTCGGTGACGGTGAAGCAGTCGTGGCACTCGATCAGGTCGAGCTGCTCACGCGGATTCGTGATTCCGGCTTGGCGGTAGGCGACTGCCGAAGCCTCGCGCGTGGCGCGGAAGCCGAGGAAGTCCCAGCTCGGATCGAAGAATGTCGAGTAGTAGCCGCTCGTGACCGCGAGCCCGAAGCCGCGGAAGACGACGTACTGCTTCGCGTGCTTGCGCGCCCACTCGACCGGTGCGAGCAGCAGTGCCGCGGCACCGTCGGTGGTCGGGGTGCAGTCGAGCGTCCCGAAAGGCTCGGCGATGATCGGCGCAGCAAGCACCTCTTCGACCGTCACCGCCTTGCGGAAGTGTGCCTTGGGGTTACGCAGCGCGTGCTCGTGGTTCTTGACCGATACCTTCGCGAGCGTCTCGCGTGACACGCCGTACTCGGCCATGTACCGATTGGCGAGGAGCGCGAACTGGCCGGGAGCCGTACGACCCTTCGCGATCGTGGGGTGCGTGAGATTGACCGTGCGGGCGACGAGGCTGCCGCGGCTTGGAACATCGCGCATCTTCTCGGCACCGATCGCGAGGACGAGGTTGTGCTCACCTGCCGCAACATCAAGCGCGGCGGCGCGCACGGCCTCATGCCCGGTGCAGCAGAAGTTCGCAACGCGCGTGACCGGCCGTGGGGCGAAGCCGATCGCCTCGGCGACGGCGGTGCCTGCGTCACCGACGAGGCCCGTCAGTCCGGGCTCAGCGGTTCCCAGCCATGCCGATTCGACCTGATCGAGCGACACACCCGCATCGGCGAGCGCGCCCGTCGCCGCCTCGGCCAGCAGGTCGAGGTAGCTGCGGTCGTGATGCACGCCGAACTTCGTCGTCGCGACACCGATGACTGCGACTTCACCCGCGATCGGCACTGGTCACCTTCCAGAAGTACTGCACGGCGCCGCCTCCGAGGTGCAGGCGGCGAGGGACAAGGCGCACGCGGTCGCCGATCTCTACGGACGCCGACGGGACGACCTGGCCGTAGAACCGCGCGCCCCCGTCGAGCGCGACGACGGCCATGCCCGTCGACTTCGACATAGGGAAGGCGTGGTCGCGCGTCTGTGTGACAACCGTTCCCGTGCGCGAGAGAAGTTCGGGCGTCAGCTCAGCCGAGCCGCAGTGCGGGCAGCGAGCGGGGTAGGGGAAGACGAGCTGGCTGCACGAGCCGCAGCGAGCGCCTTCGAGCCGAAAGTCCTGCGCGCGCTCGCGCCACGATCGGGGCCCCGAGGTGTATGGCGAGATGCCATCCCAGGCGATCGCGCGGGCTGTTCCCTCAGCAGGCCATGCGGCGAGCACTGCGCGTGCACGATCGGCGACAGCTGCGGCGCCAGCGCCCGGCTCGACGCGGACAGCTTCAGCCAGACCGCCTGCAGCCGTGAGTACCGCCTGGGCCTGATCGAGCCCGAGCACAATGCGAGCCGGGGCGTGCGCGGCGCCAAGGTAGACGGGCAGCGGATCGCCCGGGCCGCCGCGCTTCTTCTCTGCACGACCAGCGGCCTTCGGGTTCGGCGTAGCGATGGCTGCCGGGCCATCGACGAGGTCCGCCGAGGCAGTGATGCCTGCGTCCCACACAAAGCTTGCGTCGGCCTCTTCGCGTTCGACTGTTCCCGCAAGGCGCCAGCGGTCGCGGAGTTCTTCTGTCGCGGCGGCCACGGGAGTGAGGGTCGCGACTCCGTTACTCGGGGCGAGGAGCAGCGCCACCGCTCCGCGGCGCCCCGAGGCGACGACGAGCGTCGTCTGCCCGGTCGCGGCGAGTGCAGTGGCAAGCCGGATTGCGGCGAGACCGTCACGGTCGGTGGCGGTCAGCTCGAAGGACGACAGCGCGCCCGCCAAACCAAGGAACTCGGCGAGCGGCTGGGTGTTGCCGCCTTCGTCGTACGCTGGCTCGGTTGTTGCCAGAATGAGGGCGTCAGGCCGGATACCGGTGCGTGCGAGCAGGGGCCAAGCCGCCTCCGCTGCGAGCGTGACGGAATCTTCGTCGGGGTCGGCCTCGCGCAAGAGCGGGAGCGCAAGTTCCGCATCGAGCAGCGAAGCGCCGTTGTCGGCAGCGGCGGGCATCTGGCAGACTCCCAGCGAGCTTACCAAACGAGTGTTTGATTTCCGACCAGCCTGACATCCAGCATTTCCGTATTGAGCGCGACGGCGCTGTTGCCGTCTGCTTGATCGATAAGCCACCGGCGAATGCGCTCGATGAGGAGATGCACGCGGCGTTCGCTGAGCTGCTCGATTGGCTTGAGAGCGACGGGTCGGTTCGGGCCGTCGTGCTCGGCAGCACGCACGAGTCGATCTTCATGGCGGGAGCGAAGTTGGACGAGTTCCCCGACGAGCATTTCGGTGCCGAGGCGACCGCGCATCGCGTCGATCTCGCCCAGAACACCTTCATGCGTGTGCAGCGCCTGCCGAAGCCGGTCGTGGCTGCGATTACCGGTCATGCGCTTGGCGGTGGGTGCGAGCTCTCGCTCGCCTGCGACTTCCGCGTGATGACGGAGGGCAAGGCTCTGATTGGCTGTCCCGAGATTCGCCTGGGGATCATCCCGGGCGGCGGCGGCACCCAGCGGCTCCCGCGGTTGATCGGTCGATCGAAGGCGGCGCGCATGCTGCTCCTTGGCGAGCGATTGAAGGCGGCGGAGGCTGCGGAGATCGGTCTCGTCGACGACGCGTGTGCGAACCCCGTGGCGACGCTTGCCGCGGCGAAGGATCTCGCCGCACGGCTTGCCGAGATGCCCGCCCCTGGCTTGCGGCTGATCAAGGAATGCCTGAACGACGGGTACGACCCGACCCTGCAGGCCGGGCTGCTTGTTGAGCGCGCCGCAGCGATCGAGGCCTTGGCGCAGCCCGAGGCGCGAGAGGGGCTACGGGCGTTTCTCGAGAAGCGTGAGCCGAGGTTCCACGGATGAGGCGCGGGACATGGGACGACGCAGTTGCGCTCGTGCCCGACGGCGCGTTCGTTGGGTTCGCGGGCGCCGTGCTGCGCGGCAAGCCGGTGGCGGCCGCGAAGGCGCTCGCGAAGGCGGGCAAACGCAACCTCGACATCATCACGTTCACGGGCTCGCTTGACGTTGAGCTGTTGCTCGCCGCCGGGTGCGTCCGTTCGGTCACCTCGTCGTATGTCGGCATGGGCAGCCACGGACTCGCCAAGGGCTTCGGGCGCGCGTGCTCAGACGGCTCGATCGAGGATCGCGAGATGTCGGAGTGGATGCTCGTCGGTGGCCTTCGTGCCGCCACCATGGGCGTGCCGTTCATTCCTACGCGCGCGGCGCTCGGCTCCGATCTCGTACCTGACCGCGCCTTCAAGACGGTGCTCGACCCGTACACCGGCGAGGAGTTCCTTGCAGTGCCGCCGATCCATCCGGACGTCGCGTTCATCCACGCGTGGCGGGCCGACGAAGACGGCAATGTGCAGTTTCCGTGGCCGCCCGACCATCTCGCCGACGCCGACGTCTTGCTTGCGAAGGCCGCGAAGGTGACGGTCGTGAGCGTCGAGCAGATCGTCCCGCGCGAAATCGTCGCGGCGGAGCCGGAGCGCACGCGCCTCTTTGGCTTCGAGGTTGACCTGCTGATCGAAGCGCCGGGTGGCGCGAAGCCCGGCTCGTGCCCGCCGCTCTACCGCGAAGACGAGGAGTGGCTCGAAGCGCACGGGGGAGACGCCGGCCCGGCGTTGCTCTCCGAATGATGCAATTCAACCGATCGTTTGGTAGAAACGGCAGTGCGCATGTCTGATTTGGCTGCCATCCGCGACGAACGCGTCCGCCACACGGTCAACTACGTCTGGGAGAACAGCCGCTTCTACCGCGACCGCATCAAGGCCGCCGGCGCGGAGCCGGGCGACATTCAGACGGTCGCCGACCTCGAGAAGCTTCCGATCCTGCTTCACAAGGATGATGAGCGGATCCTGCAGGAGGCATCGCGGGCCGAACTCGGGCATCCGTTTGGCGAGCACCTCTGCGCGCCGCTTGAGTCGGTCGTCTCGGTCGCCTCGACCTCGGGAACGACCGGCGTGCCGACCTTCTACGCCTTTACCGCCAACGACGTGGCGACGACCGACGAGCTGTGGGGCCGCGCGTTCCGCTTCGCCGGCATCCGCCCCGGCGACACCGCGCTGCACGGCTTTGGCCTGTCGATGTTCCTCGCTGGTGTGCCGATTGTGCGCGCACTCGAACGGATGGGCGCACGGCCGGTGCCGGTGGGTGCTGAATCGGGTTCCGAGAAGCTCCTGCGCATCGCCGAGCTTGTCCGCCCGCGCGTCCTTGCCTGCACGCCGTCGTATGCGACCTACCTGATCGAGGCCGCCCCGAAGCTCCTCGGCAAGCCCGCGACGGAGCTTGGGATCGAGATCATCATCTGCGCCGGTGAGCCTGGCGCTGGCCTGCCCGAGATCCGCGCGACGCTCCAGGAGGGTTTCGGCGCGAAGGTCTTCGACATGCTCGGCGGCGCGCACGGCGTGATGTGCGCCTCGTGCGACTCCGACCCCTACAACGGAATGCACGTCCTCGGCGAGGACAGCGCGGTGATCACGCAGCTTGTCGACCAGGAGACGAAGAAGCCGGTCGAGCTCGTCGACGGTGCGATCGGTGAGCGCGTGAAGACGAGCTTGCGCTGGGAGGCGCAGCCGCAGCTGCGCGCGTCGGTCGGCGACATCTACCAGGTGTTCACGAGCGACTGTGGCTGCGGAGCACCCGGCCCGCGCGTGAAGGTGCTCGGCCGTACCGACGACCTGCTGATCGTCAAGGGCGTCAAGGTCTACCCGGCTGCTGTCAAGAACCTGATCCAGGAGCTGACCCCGCTTGCGTCGGGTTCCTTCCGAATCATCCTCGACGAGCCCGGCCCGCGGGTTATTCCGCCGCTCAAGATCTCAGTTGAGCGCGGCGAGGGCGTCGACGAGGTTGGCGGTGCCGAGCTGGCAAAGAAGATCGAGCACTTCATGCACCAGCGCATGAGCGTGCGGCCCGAGCTGACGATCGTCCCGTTCGGCACCTTTGAGCGCACGACGCTCAAAGAGAAGCTGATCGAGCGCAACTACTAGGCCGCGCTACGCCTTGGTGTAGCGCCACAGGTCGCCGTCGGCGACGACCTTCACGCGACCTTCGTTCTCGAGCAGATCGAGGTGGCCGAGCGCTTCGGAGAGCGTCAGGAACGGCTCTTTGCGGGCGACCTCGCCCCACACGGTGAGCGCGATCTCGTGGGCGGTCTGGGCGGTGTCGCCGAGCGCTTCGGCGATCCGCTCCTTGCGCCGCTCGTGGAACGAGATCCGATCGCCGATCAGGCGGCCGTGGTCGGTGACCGACGGGCCATGGCCAGGAAGCACGGTCTCGATGTCGAGCGCGGCAGTCTTGCGGAGCGAGTCGATGTAGTGGACGAGCGACGGCGGGCGATCTTTCGGATCGGCGGGCCGGTCGAGCGGGCGGTGCACGACCGGGTTCGACGAGATGCTGCCGATCAGGTGGTCGCCGCCAAGCGCGATCGTGCCAGTCTCATCGACAAACAGCAGGTCGCTTGGGCTGTGGCCAGGACGCTCGTAGACAGTGAATCGGTGGATGCCCGCCTCGACGACGTCGCCTTCGCGCACGGGATGGTCAAGGTCGAACGAGCCGCCGTAGCCGCGGTGCGCCTTCGAGATCTCGAAGAGCTCCTGGATGCGCGTCTCCGCGACTCCATGCAGGCGCATGACGCCAGCCTGGAACTGATCCTCGGCCTCCATCGAATCCCAGGCGAGCTCGGCGAAGTGAGCCTTCAGCCCGCCGTGGCCAACAACGTCAGCCCCCGACTGCTCCTTCACCCAGTGCGCGAACCCGGCGTGGTCGTGGTGCTGGTGGGTGACGATCACCCGCTCAATGTCCTCGACGCGCAATCCGTGCTGTGCAAGGCCCGTCTCAAGCTCCGTGCGCGTGTCCTCCCACAGGCTGCCGGGATCGACGAGCGTGAGCGGATCGCCGAGCAGCAAGTACGCATTTACGACACGCACCGCGTACGGCACGGGCAGCGTCATGAGGATGGGCGCGCCCATTGGCTGATTGTCGCACGCGACATTGATAATCTGCCAATCGTTTGGTAGGTAACTACCCCTTGCTACCTCTGGGAGATGAATCGGTGAACGGAATCTGGGCGATCGACGCGTGGTGCAATCCCTTCGACGAGCGCGGGATTCGAGACATCTTCATCGACAACGAAGAGGTCTATTTCATGATGGGCGAGCAGTGGGGCCGCACCGGGAACATGAAGTCGTTCACGGTTCCCGAGTTCGTCGCCCGCATGGACGCCCTTGAGATCCAGGCAGTCGCCTGCCCGTCGCTGAAGCAGGCGACGTTCCGCAAGCGCGCCATGGCCGTCGACATCGAGCACGAGCACATCGCGAGCCTCATCGAGCAGGCCCCCGATCGCGTGATCGGCATGGCCGGCATCGATCCGCTGTCCGGTATGGCCGGTGTCCGTCACCTTGAGCGCGCGGTGCGCGAGTACGGCTTCAAGGCCGCACATGTGCATCCGTTCGGCTGGGGCCTTCCGCTGAACTCGCGCGAGTGGTGGCCCTTCTACACCAAGGCTGCCGAGCTCGACATTCCAGTCCTCTTCCAGGCCGGTCACTCGGCCGAGTTCATGCCGAGCGCCTGCGGCAAGCCGATCTTGCTCGACGACATCGCCATCTGGTTCCCCGAGCTCAACCTTGTGGGCGCGCACACCGGTTGGCCATGGTGTGAAGAGATGATCGCGATGGCGTGGAAGCACCCGAACGTCTACATCGCGACCTCTGGCCACGCGCCGAAGTACTGGGATCCGAAGCTCGTTCGCTTCCTGAACGCGCGGGGCCGCGGTATCGGCAAGGTCTGCTGGGGTACCGACTACCCGCTGATCGAGCACGGCGAGGGCCTCTCGCAGATCGCCGAGTACGACCTCAAGCCTGAGGCTGTGCAGTCGCTGCTTCGCGACGTTGCCGTGAAGCTCTTCAAGCTTGACCCGAACTGGACGCCGCCGGCGTCGGCTGGGTCGGCTGCTTCGCTCGCAGCGGCGGAATAACGAGGCCGGGCCGTGAGCGGTGCGCTCAGCGGCTTTCGCGTTGTCATTCTCGGGGTGAACGTCCCGGCGATGGTGGTCGGCGCGCGGCTTGCGAGCTTCGGCGCTGCCGTGACGAAGATCGAGTCGCCCGCGGGCGATCCGACCGAGCACGCCGCGGCCGACTGGTACCGCGACGCGAGCGTCGGCATCGACGCCCGCAAGGTCGACCTGAAGTCTGATGGGGGCAAGGCGGAGGTCGCCGAGCTGATCGCTGAGGCGGACGTGCTCGTGAC
>CAIWTI010000226.1 GCA_903915545.1 uncultured Actinomycetes bacterium
AGCTGTCGTTGAGCGTGCGTCCCCGCATAAAAGCGAGCGGTGCGACCTCGATCGTGCCGCGCTCCATGTAGGTCTGCACGCGATCGGTGTCGAGCATGTCGAAGAGGGCATCGAAGAGCGGGCGCAGGTACGGATCGACCTTCGCGAGCATGTCGCCAGGCAGGAAGCCGAGCCGCTCGCCTGCTTCGACTGCGGGGCGCGTGAGGATGATGCGGGCCACTTGGCGCTCGTGCAGCGCCGCAACGGCGAGCGCCATTGCAAGGTAGGTCTTGCCGGTGCCGGCTGGGCCGATGCCGAAGGTGATGGTGCCGCGCCGGATCGCGTCGACGTACGTCTTCTGCGTAACGGTCTTTGGTGCGATCTTCTTGCCGCGATGACGCCAGACGACGTCGTCGAAGACATCGCGAACGGGCTGCTCGGCGTCGATTGCCCCGAGCACGGCGTCCACGGTGTGCGCGCCGATCTGATGGCCGCCTTCGACGAGGTCGACGAGCTCGTCGATCACATCCTTCGCCTCGGCCACGCGCGAGTCTTCACCCTCGAGCGTCAGCTGGTTGCCGCGCAGCCGGATCGTGCAGTCGAGCCGGGCGCGCAGTGCGTCGAGAACGCCGTGATCGATTCCCGCGAGCTCCGCGGCCACAGCGTTCGACACGTCAACGACTTGCTGCACTACCGCAGTGTAGGCAGGCGCCCCGGCGGTACTGCTTTCGGCGCTAGGCGAGCTTCTCGCGAACGAGCTGGCTGACGGCAGATCCGTCGGCCCGTCCAGCGATCTGCGGCATCACGTCGGCCATGACGCGGCCCATGTCGCGAATGTTCGTCGCCCCGGTTTCGGCGATCGCGTCGTCGACGATCTGCTCGAGGTCGTCCTCGGAGAGGGGCTCAGGCATGAACTCCTCGAGGATCTCGAGTTCGTACTCCTCCTGCTCCGCCTGCTCAGGCCGACCGCCAGCTGCGAATGCCTCAGCAGCTTCGATGCGCTTCTTGCGCTCGCGCTGGAGCACCTGGAGCTCCTCGTCACCCGAAAGCGGGCGCTGCAGATCCTTCTCGGCGTTCTTCAGGCTGTTCAAGATCAGGCGCAGCGCGTCGCGGCGGTCGCCGTCGTGGCCGAGCATGGCGGCCTTGACCTCAGCTTCGATGCGGACAATCAGCGTCATCGGAAGCCAACCATGCCTGGAGCCGCGCCGCTCGTCCACCCGAGGATGTGCCAGTGGAGGTGGAACACGGTCTGGCCAGCACCCGCACCTGCGTTCACGATCACGCGGTAATCCTCCAGCCCGGCTTCGCGCGCTGTATCGGCGATGAAGGCCAACATGCGGCCAGATTCGTCTGCGGAGAACGCGCTCACATCGCGGAAGGTATCGACATGACGCTCCGGGAGCACGAGGAGGTGTACGTCGGCGACCGGGTTGATGTCACGGATCGCCACGAAACCGTCCGCCTTCGCGACGTGGTCACCCTCACGGGCGAGGGTGCAGAAGAGACACCCATCAAGCTGCTCTGGCAAGGATCCCCTCCTGTGTGACGTCAACGGCGCGGACTCGAACGAGTTCGCCGATGGGCGCATCGACGAGGAACGGCGTGTAGTCGTCACCGTACCCGCGGCCAGGTCTGTCGACCAGCACCAAGTCGTGTGAGCCGAGCTTGGTTGCCCACCGCTGCCGCTCAAGCTCGAATGAGAGCGCGCGAAGACGCGCGCCGCGGTCGCGCTTGACCGCGGTGGGCACCGGGTCGTTGCCCGCCGTCGTTGTGCCGGGACGCGGCGAGTACGGGAACACGTGGACTCGGGTGAAACCGAGGCGCTCCACGGTGCCGAGCGTATTCGCGAACGCCAGCTCGTCTTCTGTTGGGAAGCCAACGATCACGTCGGTCGTCAGGTTAAACGCGCCGTCGAGACCCGCGAGGCGTCGCTCGTACGTGGCGATGTCGTAGTGGCGGCGCATCGCGCGCAAGACGCCGTCGTCGCCGGATTGGAGAGGAACGTGCAGGTGGCGGGCGACCTTGGGCGTGTCGTGCATCACGGCGAGGAGCTCATCGTTCACATGGTTGATCTCGATCGAGCTGAGCCGGACACGGGCGACGTCGGGCAGCGCGGCGAGCTCGCGCACGAGCCGTGCAAGGTCGTAGCCGTCGGACTTGAAGCAGCCAAGGTTGATTCCCGTGAGCACGAGCTCACGGTGACCCTGAGCGATGCGACGCTCCGCCTCGGCAAAGATCGCGCCCACGGTGCGGCTGCGCGACTCGCCGCGCACGAGCGGCACCACGCAGTACGAGCACTGGAACGAGCAGCCGTCCTGGATCTTCAGGAACGCGCGCACCCGACCGATCCGCGCCTCGACGCCGTGACAGCCTGGTGCACCGATGTCGGTCGCGACCGCTGCGGGCGTTTCCTCCGAGCGGCGCGCAACAACGGTGACGTTCTCCGGCAAGTTCGCGAACGCCTCGCCGGCCAGGTTGGCGCCACAGCCCGTCACGAACACGCGGCCATGGGTGCGTGCCGCCCGGGCGGCCGCCTTGCGGCTCTTCGCGACCGCCTCGTTGGTCACGCAACACGCATTGATCACCGCGACGTCGGCGGCTTCGGTTCGCGCTACCTCGGCGTGGCCGTCGGCGAGCAGGCGCTCGCGGATCTCGCGCGCATCGACGTGCGAGACCTTGCAGCCCAAGAAATCGATCGTGAACCGCGCCATCGGTGGCCGAGATCGTACGTTCCTGGCGCGACGAGCCTCCGGAGTCACGTGTGCCCACGTGCCCCCAGGGGGCGGTGAGGCCCCCTGCACGAACGCTAACCGGGAAAGACGCTCAGAACTGCAACGGCGTTGCGTCAGTTCTGTAACGCGGCACGGCGGCGGAGCGTGTTTGCGTACGCGAGCATCGCGCCACCTGCCGGGATCACAAACAGCACGGCCGCGATCGTGAACGCGCTCCACCCGCCAACATGCACGACGAGGTAGCCGGCGAGCGACGCGCCACCAGCCGCCCCGCACCCCTCGGCCGTTGTCATCCACGTGAGCGCCTCGGTGCCTGCTCGTGGCGCGAGGTGGTCAAGCGCCTCAAAGATCGACACCGTTGCCGGGCCAAACGCGATGCCAGCGACGAAGAGCGTGACCGCGAGGACCGGCAGCGCCGACGAGATACACACAGGGATGATCAGGAATCCGAGAGCAACCGACGCTCGCAGGAAGCGCGAAAACGACGAGCCTTCCGAGTCGCGCGACCCGAACCAGAGTGCGCCGGTCACGCTCCCGACTGCGAAGAGTGCGAGCAGCGGACCGCCGAGCGAACCATGGCCGCCATGGCCCGCGATCGTCGGCGTTGCGACCTGCACGATGCCGGTTCCCATCCCGAATGCCACACCAACGAGGAGCAGGGCGAGCAGACCGCGGCTCTCACGCAGTTTCGGCATCGGTTCGGGCCGCATAGCCGCCCGCGTTGGGTCGCGCTGGGGTGTCGACAGCGTCGCGGCAATCAGGCACGTCGCCGCGGCCACGAGTGGAGCGATCCACCAGGGGCCGAGGAAGAGCGCGCTCGCGATCGCCGGGCCCGCAACCCACCCAATGTCGCCGAGCAGCGATGTCACCGCGTAGCCGCGCCGAACAAGGTCGGGCGGCACAGCTTGCGGCCACACCGATCGTGCCGAGGCAAAGAGCGGCGGCATCACGGTGCCCACCGCACCGCAGAGCACGACGAGCGGCCATGCCTGGGCGGTCAGCGCTGCCGTGACGTCGAGCGCGACCAGGGCAGCGGTGTAGGCGATCGACATGACCGGGAGCCACGGGTGCGCCCCTTTCCGATCGACGAGCCGCCCTCGCGGAGGTGCCGAGAGCCCAGCGCACACTGCAAACGCGCCCACCGCAACACCACCGATTGGGTAGGAGCCCGTCGCCTTCTGTACGACCAGCAGCAGCGTGAGCTGCACCATCCCGTACGAGATCGTCGCCCCTGAGAGGGCGTAAATCAGACGCCTGGCAGACGGTAGGCGGACGAGCTCGGCGTACCCGGCGCTCATCGAACGCCTTCTAGAGTGTCGCCGTGACGAACAGGTCGGCGGCCCACCCGTCGAGCTCGCGTCGAGCTTCGTGGCGGTAGCCCGGGGCGACCGGTTGTTCCGACACGAGGTAGCCGCTCGTGACGACGCGATCGACCGTCAGTCGCGGCAACACCGCTTCGACCGTGGGCAGCGTTACGTTCGCAACAGCAACGTCGGCTGTAGGAAGCTCGTCGAGAAGCGCATCGCCCAGCCATGCATGAAGTTCGACGCCGTTGCGCTCGGCATTTTCGATCGCAGCGTCAACCGAGGCCTGGGCGAAATCGAAGCCGCTTGCAGGGCCGAAGCCGATCTTTGCTGCAGCGATCGAGAGCACGCCCGAGCCGCAGCCAACATCAAGGAGTGACCCTCGTTCGATTGTCTCGAGAAGTTCGAGGCAAAGCCGCGTTGTCGGATGCGAGCCGGTGCCAAACGCCTGGCCGGGATCGATCACGATCGGCAGCAGCTCGGCGGGCGCCGCTTCCCACGGCGGGCCGATCCAGAAACGACCGGTCGCGACGCCCTTGTGGAACTCGCGCCAGCGATTCTCCCAACCGTCCTCAACCTCACCCATGACGGCGGTCGGGAACGCGTCGCGAATGCGCTCGGCGCCCGGGCCGTACGCCGTCAGCGTCACGGTCGTAGCGTCTTCGGCGTCCTGAAATCCCTCGGCTGCCAGTTCGACGAACGCTGCGCGCAGCTCTTCCGCTTGTTCAAGCGGAACGGTGACGGCCGCGACGATCAACGAAACGCGCTCCTCAGCTTGTTGAAGAGACCTTCGTCGGCCTTATAGGTGTGCTCGTCGCTCGTCTTCTCGAACTCGCCGAGCAGTCCGCGCTGCTCATCGGTGAGGTGCCGCGGGACAAGAACGTTCACGAATAGTCGATGGTCGCCCTTGCCGAAGCCTTGGAGAACGGGCATCCCCTTGCCGCGCAGCACCTTCGTGTCGCCCGGCTGGGTGCCGCCGTGGAACTCGACCTCGACCGGGCCATCGAGCGTTTCGACGGAGAGCTTCGCCCCCAGCGCGGCCTGGACGATCGTGAGATCAACCTTCGAAAAGATGTCGTTGCCGTCGCGTGTGAAGAGCTCATGCTCGCGCACGCGAATCGACACGTAGAGATCGCCGGTTGGGCCGCCCGAGGTGCCAGCGTGTCCTTCGCCCGTGAGCCGGATGCGCTGACCGTCGTGGATCCCTGCCGGAACGTCGACCGTCACATCACGATGGGTAACCGTGCGGCCTTGGCCGCCGCAGTCGGCGCAATGGCTTTCGACGAGGCGGCCGGTGCCGCTGCATTGGGGGCAGGATGCCGTGCGAACGAAGTCGCCAAAGACCGAGTTCGAAACCTGTTGGAGCCGTCCGCTGCCGCCGCAGCGCCCGCATGAGGAGACAGGCGTGCCAGGCTCGACACCGCTGCCCGAACACGTTTCGCAGCCAATTGCGACTTCGAGCGGAACCGTAACTTCGGCACCAGCGGCCGCATCGGCCAGGTCGATCACGACTTCGGCGCCGATATCGGCACCGCGTGTTGCACCGCCGCGGCGACCATCAAAGACGTCTCCGCCGAAGAACGCGCTGAAGATGTCCGAAAGGTCGGCCATGTCGAAGTTCCGCGGCTGGAAGCCACCCGACTTCAGACCCGCGTGGCCGTACCGGTCGTAGAGCTGGCGCGTCTCCGAATTGGAAAGCACCTCGTATGCCTCGGACACTTCGCGGAAGCGCACGTCGGCATCGGGCTCCTCGCTCACATCGGGATGGAGCTTGCGCGCAAGGGCACGAAACGCCTTCTTGATGGCGCCTTCGTCGGCGTCGCGAGAGACACCAAGCAGCTCGTAGTAGTCGCGTTCAGTCGTCGACATCGGTGTTACATGGTGCCAGCGAGCGCCGGCGCGGCTTCCGAACCACCCGCGTTACTCGTCGGCATAGACGTCTTCGACGAAGCGCGAGAGCTCATGAGCGGCCGAACGCACCGCGCGGAGCGCCTTGTCGTAATCCATCCGCAACGGGCCGAGCAGGCTGACTGCACCGAGCGTCTGGCTGTGGATGCCATAGGAGGCACCGACAAGCGCGAGTTCGCTGAAGCCGCTCGTCTGAAGCTCGCCACCAACGCGGGCGAACGGGCGACGCCCATCGATCGACTCAGCGAGCACCTCCAGGAGCGCGGCACGCTTCTCGAGCGCTTCAATCAGGCTGCGATACGCGCCGATCTCTTCGGTACGAAGGTCATCGAGCAGGCCAGCAGCGCCGCCGACGTAGAGCCGACGATCGTCCTCGACCGCGTCGAACGCGCCACGGATAGCTGCGAGGAACGCCGCTTCGCGCGGCGAGAGCGCCGGATCTTCGAATGCGCCGCGCAGAATCCGCGACCGAAGCTTCACGCCCACGAGGCGTTCGCTGAGATAGTCACCCGCCCAGGTCACGAGACCCGGGTCGACGAGACCCGAGAAGACGTAGCGCTGCTTGGCCACGCCGCCCGTGGACGTGATCACCACGACCATCACCACGTTCGGCTGCAGCGGCAGCACTTCTACATGACGCACCGTCGCAGCCTCAAGGGGTGGCGCCGAAACGAGGGCGAACAGGTGCGTCACCTGGCTCAACACCTCGGTCGTCGTCTGAAGCGCCTCTTCAACCTCGGCGCGCGTCTCGGCTAGCCCCAGCGGCAGCTCGTGCGGCCGGGTCTCGGGGCGGCTGAGCAGATCGTCGACGTACTCGCGATACCCCGACTCGGTGGGGATCCGACCTGCGGAGGTGTGCGGATGCGTGAGCAGTCCACGCCGCTCGAGTTCGGCGAGTTCGGCACGAATCGTCGACGACGACACGTCGAAGCCGGCACGCTCGACAAGCGTCTTCGAACCGACCGGTGTCCCACTCGCGACGTACGCCTCGACGATGCGACGCAGGATCTCGATCTGGCGATCGGTCAACATCCCTTCCACCCGTCCATCGTAGGCATGCGTCGGCCACCCAGGCAACGAAGCCGCACGAAACCGGCGACGCGTGGCTCCCAGCTAGGCCAGGAGGTCGGCCGTGACGGCATCGCCGATGAACCGACCTCGCCGCGAGAGCGTCACGCCATCGTCGGTGCGCTCGACGAGGCCAAGCCGCACCAGCCGCTCAAGACCGGCCGGGTCAACGGCTGCCTCAGCCTCAGCCCACGGCACAGGCTCGTCCAGGCGAAGACCGAGCATCACCCGCTCGAGGGCACGCGTCGCCTGGTCGAGATCTTCGATCTCCCGCGGGGGCGCCTCACCGTTCGCGAGCGCCTTCAGATAGCCCGCAAGTGATGGCAGGTTGCGCCAGCGTCGGTGCTCGATTGTGCTGACCGCTCCCACGCCAACTCCGAGGTAGTCCCGTGCAAGCCAGTAGCCGAGGTTGTGGTGCGCTCGAAGGTCGCGAGGCACGCCACCCCCTTCCCCCGCGCCATCCACGCGAGCAAAGTTGGCAGTCTCGTACCAGCGATACCCGGCACCCGTCAGTCGCTCGACGACGAGCTCGAAGTAGGACTCCATCTGGTCGGCCTGGCGCTTGAGCTCCGCTCCGTGCGCGTGCGTGAAGCGGGTGCCCGGCTTTGCTTCGAGTTCGTATGCCGAGAGGTGTTCGGGTTCGAGAGCCAGGGCCGAGGCGAGGTCGCGTTCAAGATCGGCGGCGCTCTGCCCCGGAATGCCGTAGATGAGATCAAGCGAAATGTTGTCAAATCCGGCATCACGCAGACGATAAAACGCGGCCCGGACGTCGTCAGGTCCGGCAACACGCTCGAGCACCTCAAGCAACCTCGGCTCAAAGGTCTGCGCCCCGAGCGACACGCGGTTCACGCCCGCCTCGCGCAACAACGCAGCGACGTCGGCTGTCACGGTCTCGGGGTTCGCCTCAACCGTGACCTCACGTGCGTTCGGCAGCGCAGCAAGCACCCGCCGGAGCGCACGTGGTTCGAGATACGTCGGCGTGCCCCCACCAATGAACACCGTCTCGACCTCGCCAAGCCGCGCAGACTCGAGCGCCAGCTCCGCAAGGAGCGCGTCGGCGTAACCGCCGTGCTCCTCGATCTTCCCCACCGCAGTGACGAAGTCGCAGTAGCCGCACCGGTGCGAGCAGAACGGAAGGTGAACGTAAAGGTAGCGAGCGCTCAC
The DNA here is from genome assembly GCA_903915545.1 of uncultured Actinomycetes bacterium. Classification (GTDB taxonomy): domain Bacteria; phylum Actinomycetota; class Thermoleophilia; order Gaiellales; family Gaiellaceae; genus PALSA-600. The sequence continues at coordinate 8,156 of CAIWTI010000226.1, forward strand.
GCGTCCGCGATGACCCGCTTGGGCCGCGCGACGAGCTCGCCACCGCAGTTCGGACACACGTGCGCGAGTTCCGCGTCGCATGCCGGGCAGAACGTGCACTCATACGAGCAGATGACCGCGTCTCCATCCGCCGCGAGCGCGCCACCGCAGCGCTCGCACAGGACGCGCATCTCCAAGCTCATGACTTCTTGGTGTCGCCGAGGTTGAGGACGGCAAGGAACGCTTCCTGCGGCACCTCGACGGCACCGACCTGCTTCATGCGCTTCTTGCCTTCCTTCTGCTTCTCGAGCAGCTTGCGCTTACGACTGATGTCGCCGCCGTAACACTTCGCGATGACGTCCTTGCGGCGCGCCTTCACCGTCTCGCGCGCAATCACGCGAGCTCCGATCGCAGCCTGGATCGCCACGTCGAACATCTGGCGCGGAATCTCTTCCTTCAACTTGTCGACGAGCATCCGGCCGCGGTCGTAGGCGAAATCCTTGTGAGCAATCAGTGACAGCGCATCGACCGACTCGCCCGCGACGAGCACGTCCACGCGCACGAGCGACCCGGGCCGGAAGCCGACAAGGTCGTAGTCGAAGCTCGCGTACCCCTTGGTGCGGGACTTCAGCTGGTCGTAAAAGTCGAGGACGATCTCGCCGAGTGGAAGCTCGTAGGTGAGATGAACGCGCGCCTCCGACAGGTACTCCATCGCTGCGAACTTGCCGCGGCGCTCGTTGCAGAGCTCCATCACCGCCCCGACGTACTCCTTCGGGACGATCACCGAAGCCTTGATGTAGGGCTCCTCAACCTCGTCAATCGCGCTTGGCAGATCGGATGGAACGTGCACCTCCGTCCACTCCGTCTCGTTCAACCCGCGCACGCGGTAGGCGACGTTCGGCGCGGTCACGAGCAGATCGAGGTCGAACTCGCGCTCGAGCCGCTCG
>CAIWTI010000227.1 GCA_903915545.1 uncultured Actinomycetes bacterium
CTTTGACCCGGAGACGGGCGCAGTGACGGCTGTCACTGTGATTCAGGCTGGGCCGTGCCCGGTTGTCCACGTGAAGACGGAAGCGATCGACGGGTACGACGCCGTCCAGCTCGCCTTCGACGCCGTCGCTGAACGCAAGATTTCGAAGCCGGAACTCGGTCACCTCGCGGCGAAGGGCATCGGTGCATACCGTCGGCTCGTCGAGTTCCGCGGCGGCATCGACGGCGCGGTTGAAGGCGAGGCGGTCACCGTCGAGCTCTTCCAGCCGGGTGATGCGGTGAAGGTCGCCGGAATCGGAATCGGTAAGGGCTTTCAGGGCACGATCAAGCGCCACAACTTCTCGTCGGGCCCGCGCGGTCACGGTTCGCACAACAAGCGTGCGCCTGGCTCGATCGGCGCCTCGGCAACCCCGTCGCGCGTCTTCAAGGGCATCAAGCTTCCGGGGCAGATGGGCGCAAAGCGCGTCACCCAGCTCGGCCTGAAGATCCACGAGGTCGACGCTGAGCGGAATCTGCTCCTCGTCAAGGGTTCGGTTCCGGGCCCCAAGAATGGATTTGTGGAGGTGCGCGGGTAATGGCTCCGAAGGCATCACTCCTCGACGCCAAGGGTGGCAAGAAGGACGTCACGCTTGACGCCGCCATCTTCGGTGTTGAGATCAAGCCGCACCTCGTTCACGAGGCAGTGCGGGCCGAGATGAACGGTCATCGCGCCGGCACGTTTGCGTCGAAGAGCCGCGGGATGGTTTCGGGCGGTCGCGCGAAGCCGTGGCGCCAGAAGGGCACCGGTCGCGCACGCGCTGGTACCGTCCGCGCCGGACAGTTCACGGGCGGCGGTCACATCTTCGCGAAGAGCCCGCGCTCGTTCGACCTCAAGATCAACCGCAAGGCGCAGCGCGCCGCGCTTCGCTCGGGCCTCGCGGCCCATGCGGGCGAAGGTTCGCTCGCGCTGATCAACGCCGATCTCTTTGCCGCTCCTTCCACGAAGGCTGCCGCTGCGCTCGTCGCTGCGTCGGGGCTGAAGGGTCCGATTGTCGTCGTGTGTCTCGACGAAGAGGCGAATGTCGCAAAGTCGTTCCGCAACCTCCCGAAGACGGCTGTTGTCTCGCCGTCCGAGCTTGAGGTCGCCGCGGTTGTCTGGGCCCGCTCGCTCGTCGTCACCGAAGCTGCGCTCCCGCTTGTCGAAACGAGGGCCAAGTAATGCATCACACCCAGATCCTGCTCGCCCCGGTCGTTTCCGAGAAGAGCTACGCAGCCGCGGAGACCGGGAAGTACACCTTCCGCGTTCACAGCGATGCGCACAAGACACAGGTTCGTCAGGCCGTCGAGGCGCTCTTCGAGGTCAAGGTGCTTGACGTGAACATCATCGCGGTGCCGGCCAAGCCGAAGCGTCGCGGTATCCACAAGGGTCTACGCCCGGCGTGGAAGAAGGCCGTCGTTCAGCTCGCGCCCGGCAACACCATCGAATTCTTCCAGGGAGCTTCTGTCTAATGCCCGTCCGTCGATTTAAGCCAACGAGCCCGGGCCGCCGCTTCATGAGCGTGTCCGACTTCGCAGACATCACGAAGTCGACACCCGAGAAGGCTCTGACCGAGAAGCTGACCAAGACCGGTGGCCGCAACAACAACGGCCGTATCACCACCCGCCATCAGGGCGGCGGTCACAAGCGCCGGTACCGGATCATCGACTTCAAGCGCACCAAGGACGGGGTTCCCGCCAAGGTTGCCGCGATCGAGTACGACCCGAACCGTTCAGCGCGCATCGCTCTGCTCCATTACGCCGACGGCGCAAAGTCCTACATCCTGGCTCCGGCCGGCCTCCGGGTCGACGCGGTTGTCTCCTCGGGTCCCGAGGCCGACATCAAGCCGGGTAACGCACTGCCGCTCGAGAACATCCCGACCGGCACGCTCGTCCACAATGTTGAGCTTCAGCCCGGCAGGGGCGGCCAGATGGCGCGCTCTGCTGGCTCGGGCATCCAGCTCGTCGCCAAGGACAACGGGTACGCGACTCTGCGTCTCCCGTCGGGCGAAATGCGTCGCGTCATGCTCACCTGCCGCGCAACGGTCGGTCAGGTCGGCAATTCGGAGCACGCGAACATCACGGGTGGTAAGGCTGGCCGCAGCCGGTGGAAGGGCGTTCGCCCGACCGTCCGCGGTTCGGCAATGAACCCGGTCGACCATCCACATGGTGGTGGTGAAGGTAAGTCCAAGGGCGGCCGTAACCCGGTCACCCCGTGGGGCGTACCGACGCTCGGCAAGCGAACGCGTGCCAAGCACAAGGCATCCGACAAGCTCATCGTCCGCGGCCGCCGCCGCGGCAAGGACAAGCGGTAGGAGTGACTCGTGAGTAGATCCAGCAAAAAGGGCCCCTTCATCGAGGAGCGGCTGCTGTCTCGGATCCAGGCGATGAACGCCTCCGGTTCCAAGCAGATGATCCGCACCTGGTCGCGTTCGTCGACCGTCTTCCCTGACATGGTCGGTCACACGATCGCGGTGCATGACGGCCGCAAGCATGTGCCGGTGTTCGTGTCGGAGCAGATGGTTGGTCATAAGCTCGGCGAGTTTGCGCCGACCCGTCATTTCCGCGGTCACGCAGGCGACTCGAAGACGCAGGTGCGTCGGTGAGCGCAGCTCCGCAGACTGTCCGGGCGCATGCGAAGTACGTGCGCTCGTCGGCCCAAAAGTCGCGTCTTGTCGTGGACCTCATCCGCGGTCGGAGCGTCCCCGAGGCTCGCACCATCCTCGCGTTCAGCACGCGTGCGGTCTCACGCGACATCGACAAGGTGCTGCGCAGCGCCGTTGCGAACGCCGAAACGAACCTCGGCTGGAACGGTGACGATCTCGTCGTCCAGGCAGCGTTCGTCGACGAAGGCCCGACGCTGAAGCGCTGGAGCCCCCGTGCACGTGGTCGCGTGAACCAGATCCTCAAGCGCACCTCGCACATCACGATTTTGGTCGCTCAGGCTGATGGTGTTCCGGTGAAGCCGGCCGCCGCAGCTGCCCCAGCGACTACCTCGAAGAAGGCCGACGGCGGCGCGTCGAAGGCGAAGAAGTCGACCAAGAAGAAGAAGGAGGCCGTCGCCTAATGGGCCAGAAAGTTCATCCTGGTGGCCTGCGCGTCGGCGTCATCCACGACTGGAAGTCGAATTGGATGGTCGGCAAGAAGGAGTTCGCAGGCGCACTTCTCGAGGACATCAAGATCCGCGAGCACATCATCCGCAAGCTTTCGCACGCGGGCCTGTCCGACATCCTGATCCGCAAGGACAAGCAGCGGATCACCGTCGACATCTACACGGCTCGCCCTGGCATCGTCATCGGCAAGTCCGGTGTCGAAGTCGACGCGCTCCGTAAGGAGATCCACGCGCTGACCCAGAAGAACGTGCACATCAACATCAACGAGATCAAGCGCCCCGAGCTCGATGCAAAGCTCGTCGCGCAGTCGATCGCTGAGCAGCTCCAGAACCGCGTCGCATTCCGTCGCGCAATGAAGCGCTCGCTGCAGTCGGCGATCCGTTCCGGTGCCGCTGGCGTCAAGGTTCAGTGCTCGGGTCGCCTGGGTGGCGCCGAGATGAGCCGTTCGGAGCAGTACTCCGAAGGTCGCGTTCCGCTGCACACGATTCGTGCCGACATCGATTACGGCTTCACCGAGGCTCGTACCCCGACCGGCCGCATCGGCGTCAAGGTCTGGATCAACAAGGGCGAGATCATGCCGGCCGGTTACGGCGGCATCCCCGGTGGCGGTCGCGAGACACGCCTCGGCGAGCAGGACACTGCCCGTCGTCGCGGTGGAGTCACCGAAGGTCTTGGCGCGTCCCGCGAGAGCGGCCGCGGTCGCCAGTCCGACCGCGAGGGTCTCGGCCCCGTGCGTCGCGGTCGTCCGGGCCAGCGCTCGGGTGGCGGCGGCGGAGGCGGTCGTCCCGGTGGCGGCGGTCAGCGCCGTGGGCCACGCCCCGATCAGCAGAACACGGCACCGCAGGCTGCCGCGAATGAGAATCCGCCAGCCGTGACGCCCGAAGTTCAGGCACCGGCCGTTGAGACCACGGAGGGGGAGAGCTAAATGCTGCTTCCAAAGCGAACAAAGTTCCGTAAGCCCCACCGCGGTCGTCGTCGGGGCGAGGTCAAGGGCACCTCAATCGTCCAGTTCGGCGACTGGGGTATCAAGGCGCTCGAAGATGGTTGGATCACCAACCGTCAGATCGAAGCTGCCCGTATCGCAATGACCCGCAAGATCCGCCGCGGCGGCAAGGTCTGGATCAATATCTTCCCCGACAAGGCCTTCACCAAGAAGCCGGCCGAAACCCGCATGGGTTCCGGTAAGGGTTCGCCTGAAGGTTGGGTCGCCGTCGTCAAGCCCGGCCGTGTCATGTTTGAGCTTGCCGGTGTCCCGGAGCCACTCGCCCGCGAGGCCCTTCGCCTCGCTGGTCAGAAGCTGCCGGTGAAGACCAAGATCGTGAAGCGGGATGGTGATCTCTTTGCGAGCTAGGGATCTGCAGGATCTTTCCAACGAGGAGCTCGCCCAGAAGCTCGCCGATACGCGCCAGGAGCTGTTCAACCTGCGCTTCCAGTCGGCGACTGGCGCACTCGAGAACACGTCACGGCTGAAGTTGGCCCGGCGCGATATTGCGCGGATCATGACCGTGCAGATTGAACGGAACGCAACCCAGAAGGTCGAGAGCTAGAGATGGCGGACGAGACAGAGAACGTGGAGATCGAGGAGACCCCCGAGGTCGTGTCCGAGGCGAGCGCCGAGGAGACGGTTATCGAGCCTGAGGCTGCGGCCGAAGAGGTCGTCGCCGAAGAGGCTGTAGCCGAAGAGGCTGCAGCTGAGGAAGCTGTGGTCGAAGAGGCCGCTGCTGAAGCTCCCGCCGATGAGCCGGTTGCCGAAGAGGCTGCCGCTCCGGTTGAGGCTGCTGCCGAAGAGGCCGCCGCTGAGGAGCCCGCCGCCGAAGAAGCTGCTGCGAGC
>CAIWTI010000228.1 GCA_903915545.1 uncultured Actinomycetes bacterium
CTGCAACGGCCGCGCGACCGGCGAACCTCTTCGTGACGTTCGAAAGTTCGAGAGCGCTCATACGGTTCGGGTTCGCCTCGCCGTAACCACACTCATCGCGATTCCGACGTTGTAGGCCCAGTGTGCTGCGATCGGGGCCGAGAGCTGACCGGTCACGACATACGCAGCACCGAAGGTTGCGCCGGTCGCGAGGTGAAACACCGGGCGCCGGTGGAGAAGCGCGAATCCGAGAGTCGAGAACCCAATCGCCGCAGGAATCCCGAGAGGCAGGAGTGACGCGAGGACGACACGTCGCCAAAGCAACTCCTCTGCGGCAGCAAGTACGCCGAGAATCGCCACTGGGACAAGGCCAATGGTGCTTCCGCGTGGCCTTCCAAACCCACGTTGCGCGAGGAACAGCAGTGTCCCCAGCGCACCACCGCCGAGCGTCGCGGACGCAACCGCGGAGTGCACGGGAAGCGCCGGCGGATGAAGGACGAGCAGCAAGACGACCCCCACGAAGGAGGGGACGACGAACGGAACAATGATTCGGAAGCGCATGTTCATCGCCCACCCAGCGCCAGGACGTAGACCGTCGCTTCGTCGACCCCGTCGGCTCCGACCAGCTCGTCAATCGCGGCGTCGTAGTACCCGCCGAGCGGGAGCGATGGCACGTCGAGTGCGGTGGCGACCGTCGTGAGTGCCTGCACGACGTGCCCTGCTTCGAGCAGCGCGAATCTATATCCGCGCAGGCCGTACTTGACGCGCGTGCGCCAGAACACCGAAGTCACAACAACCAGCGCAGCAGCGCGGCCGGCGATTGACGGATCGACCAATGCCGCTTCGACCCCACGGTCGTCGAAGCGGTCTCCGAAGGCAAGCCCGTGGCGAAACGGGTCGTAGTGTGCGACGTGCCTGGGAAGTCCTTCGACTTCGAAGGGGAGGATGTACGTCTCGAGTGGGTAGAGCGCTCCGGCCGACGCGACCGGACGCCGAGCGAGACCATCACGGGAACGCACCGCCACGGTCGCGTTTAACAGGCATCCGAGGAGTTCAACGTCGAGCGGCGTTCGCACGTCGGGCAGAGCAGAGAGCCTGCGCTCGATGGCCTTCCCGACTGCCACCTCTGGAAGCCGCCCGCGAGAGAGAACGACATCGGGCGGTCCTGCGCCGATGCGACTCGCTCGCCCCAGCGTCTGCGCTACCGCTGGCTCAGAAAGGAACCCCATTGCGGCCGTCCGCGGCGAAACAACGCCGGGATAGAGACGCGATGCCTCGTGGTACGTCTCGGCGAGATCGTCGATTCCCGCATCGCCTCCGTATACAAACGATGCGAACTCGGCGGTTGGCGTCGTCTCGCTCATGGGAACGGGTGCGGATACGGGTTGAGCGTGCCGAGAGGCAACGAGGTTGTGGCGTCCTGGGGTGGCTGCCAATCCCAAAGGCGCGCAGGGCCAAGGAAGCGCGCCGATTCAGCTACGTCGAGCATGCAGAGACCGGGGACGAGCACCTTTGCAACGACGAGCCCAAGATCGCGGACGTCTGGTGCCGTGAGGTCGACGGCGTACGCCTCGACGCCCGCCCGTCGAACGCATGCGAGGAGCGCGTCGATCCAATCGCCGGGCGCCCCACCCGCAAGCGGCGCGATCTCCTCAGCGCGCGAGCGACAATCGGATGCATCAAGGAACGCCGCCGGCGCAATGCGCTCCGCGAGAGCGTAGTACTGAATGTGATCGTCAAAGCTCGCGACGTCTTGGCGGCGATCGAACGTTCGTCCCGGCCGTGTGACGGCAAGCTTGGCGGCGGCGAGGCGCGTGGAGCAGGCCTCGCTGACGGCCTTCCGCCATGCCTCCTCGATCGTTGGAGCCGCACCTGCACCGACGCCAAGAGCGCCGAGGACACCCTCTTGCGCTCGTACGACCGCGAGCACGGTAGGAACGCCGTGCACGCGTGAGAGATCAATGGCGGAACAGCGAAGTCGACTGCGCCCGAAGAACCTTCTCTCAATCTGGACGAGCTCCACGTGCCCCGTAAGGTCGAGCCGCGGGAACATCACCCCACGCATCCAGGTGAGCATGAACGCGTCCCGTTCGAGAACCTCACAGAGGCCGCGAACGAGAGCGTCATCGAGCGTTTCGGCGCAAGCGGTCCCTGTACTCGTGGTGTAACTCGTTGGCTGGTGGATGAACTCACGAAGATCACCGAGCGCCACAAGCTCGGCCGGCAACCAATACCTCTCACCGTCGCGGATGCGAAAGCCCCGGATCCAGGGTGTAGGCAGATCAGAGGATGGGGCAGCGAACGGAAAGTCGGGATCGTCGTACTGACCCGCGGCGAACGGCCGAAAATCTCGTACAGATGCCGCAGGGCCGTCGAGGTCATCTTCCGTCGCGACACGGACGCGAGCAGGGTCGATAGTGCTCGCCGAGTACCGCTCGATCGCTTCGCCTACCGCTGACGCAGCGGCGGCTCGCCGGTCGGGGGAGCAGCCGCCCATCGAACCGAGATGCTCTCGATCACCCGGTGTTTGTTGGCTGCGGCCAACGCTGGCTGCGTATCGGAAGAGCGGTGGCTCGTCGGGCAGTGCGAGGCATTCCTCGAGTTCGCCCACGATTCCGGTGATCGGCGAATAGGCTCGAGAAAGCTTCGCGGGAAGGAGTGCGCTCATACAGCCTCCGCCGCATGCCACGGCAGCGGTGAAGCGGTCCGATGTGCGTCTGAGCACACCGGACAGCGCGGGACGCGGATCACGTTGTGTTCGGAAACAGTCACGCGTGGCGAAACAGCGAGCGCGAACAGCACGCCCGGAAGCAGCGCGTCGCGTGCGGCGAGCCAGCGCAGCCCAAGGTGTGCAGCCAACCCGATCACCGTCGCCTGAAGACCCGGGTCGGACGTGACTGCAGGAGAGACGCTATCGATCAACGCAAAGTCAGACTCATACGGCAGGTTCGCGGCGCGACGCAGCCGCACGCACTCAAGGCAGGCGCTCTTGCCGGGAAGGACAAGCGGCCCGACGAGCGCGTGACGCCCGTTGAACGGTTGGACAGGGAGCAGCGCCACGTCGTGGGCAACACAGAACTCGTTGATTCCATTGAGAGCGACCTGACCGCCGTGTTCAGCGAAGGCAACGACGAGACCGACGTCGCGGCTCCCGTCGAACGGCGCTACGCCGCCGACGCCCGACGTGTGGAAGATCCTCGCGACCTGCTCGCCACCGCTCCCGACTACAGCAACAGATGCGGCCTGTAGCCGGGAGCGCACGACGTTGGGCGACAGCCCGAGGACGGCAGCGAGCGCCTGTGCTGAGGGATCGGCGGGCGGCCCATCGACGAGCAGACCGCTTCGGGTGAGGAGGTCGAGGGCGTGGCCGACGGCCTCCCGAACGGGCTCGCCAAGTTCCTCGACGATCGCGTCGATCCCTCGCGTTCCATCAAGCAACGGCAGGAGCGCCGGAAGAAATGCCCGGACGGCTGCGCCGTCGAACGCGATGACGGACTCAGCGTGTTCGAGTAGCAGACGATCCCCGTCGGGAACGATCCGATACCAGGGTGCAAGAAGTGGCCGCCACTGCTCGTTTGATGGACCGAGAGTCGACATTGCTCGTTAGTTGCAGAAGAAGAGACACGCGCAGCAGCAGCAGCTGCAGCAGCTTTGGACCATCGCGAATGCCGTTCCGTGCTCGCCACGGACTGCGACGTTCAGATCAAGCAACTCATTTGTGAGCTTCGTGAACATTGCTACCTCCAGTCGTCGGTGATTGACCAGCAGCGAGGCCAGATCGTGGCCTGCGCGACCACGTCCGCCAAGACGCTCTTTTGACCATGTCTTCAGGAGCGCTGTATGGGGCGAGCCCTAATCCCGCGCGATCGACGAACCGCAGGATGAGCTGCAACAGCAGCAGGTGAGCAACATCGCGAACCTGCCGCGACTGTCGCCGACCGTTCGCACATAGAGATCGAGGAATTCCTCGTTGAGCATCATGAACATCGCGCCTCCCAACACCTCGCTGGTGTCTTGCTGTTTGCAATACAGCCAACGTACCGAGGCACTTCGCTCAACTTTGGATCATCACTCGAACATCTCTGTAACAGTGAGATCGGTGCCGCTCGACCTGAACACCCAGCCACCTCTCGAGACGATCGCGATGCTGTTTCGCGAGTACGCCGCGTCGCTTCCGTTTGACCTCACGTTTCAGGGGTTCGACGACGAGGTCGCCTCACTTCCAGGGCATTACGCGGCACCGCTTGGCGCGTTGATCCTTGCAACGATCGACGGCGAGCCAGCCGGATGTGTCGCGCTTCGCCCCTTGACCGCGACGACGTGTGAGATGAAGCGGTTGTACGTCAGGCCAACCGGGCGGGGAACCGGCGCGGGCCGCGCACTTGCGAGCGCGATCATCGACGCAGCCCGCCGGGCCGGTTACACGCACATGCGACTCGACACAACGCCAGACATGGCCGCCGCCCATGCGCTCTACGCATCGCTCGGCTTCCGCGAGATCGCCCCGTACCGGCACAACCCGATTGACGGAACGCGGTACCTCGAGTTGACGCTCTAGGAGTCGCGCTCGCGGGCGCGAAACGCACGCGCTTTCTCGCGATTCCCGCATACCTTCATCGAGCACCAGGCGCGGGAGCGGTTCTTGCTCGTGTCAATGAACGCCCACTCACAGTCGCGACACCGACAGGCCTTGATGCGCTGAAAGCCACCCTCCAGAACCGACTCCTGCACGGCGGCGACGATTGCGCCAAGCGCGCCGCGCACACCCTCCGCGGCAGGACGCATGCGGGGAACGCCGGCGTCGAACCGAAGCACGAGATGGCCATCGTCGGCGGCTCGCTCAACGCATGCCCATGCGTCCGTGCACCCGTCTTCGATCCCGTTGTTTCGCAGCAAGAGACAGCGGAGCCCCTCTCGGAGTTCCTTCGCGGCGGCAAGTTCGACAGCCCCGGCACGCGCGTCTGCTCGTGTGAGGCCGCGTTCCGAAAGCCATGCCACGAGATCCTCGGGGGCGGCGAATCCATCTGCTTCGGCCAGCAAGTCGTTTGTATTGACGAACTCCACGATCAGGGCTTCAGACATCTTGCTAACCAGCATAGCACTGTGATAGGTTACGTAACCACTAAGAGCTGTTCATTGGTTATGAGAGAGTGATCGGCTTCGTTCGGAGCCCGCGCCCGTGGAGGAGACCATGTTCGATCCAGATTTCCGTCAATTCGTGATGAAGGAACAGACAACCCGACTTGCTCGCACACACGTGCCACGCCACGTGGCACGACCCATTGAGGGCCCTAATGTCGCCCTTCGGCTCTGCACCGTTCACGACGACCCCGAGCTTGAGCGCATCGCAACCCTCGATGGGCGCCGCGTACCGCTCGGGCGCCTGGTCATCGCCGAAGTCGACGGGCGTATGGTCGCCGCGATGCCGGTATACGGAGGAGATCCAATCGCCGACCCGTTCGCACCGACCGCACACGTACTCCCGCTCCTGCGCTTGCGCGTTGCCCAACTGGTGGAACGGACTCCACGAAGACGGCTGGCGTTCGTTCCCCGACGCGCAACGTCGTAGCGGTCGGCGCGATCCAGCCGTAGAGTTCAGCCGATGCTCGCCGACCCGCTCGACCTCGACGCATACAAGCGCCGCCTCGGCCCGTACGGCGCCTGGCTCGGGCTCGCGTTCGTCACCGGCGGGGAAGCCAGGGCGGCCGCACGCGAAGTCGAGCGGCTGGGATTTGGCTCACTGTGGATTCCCGAGAGCCCCACGGGCAAGGAAGTACTGACTCTCGCTGCCCACGTCCTCGACGCGACTGAACGCCTGATCGTCGGCACCGGTATCGCGACAATCTGGGCGCGCGATCCCGTCGCCGCGATGTGTGGAGCCGCGAACCTCTCCGAAGCGTCGGACAGCCGCTTCATCCTTGGCCTCGGCGTCAGCCACGGACCGATCGTCGAGCGGCGTGGGCACGTGTACGAGAAGCCACTCACGGCGATGAGGAACTACCTCGACGGGATGGACGCGTCGCGTTATCGCGGGCCGCTCGCCGAGCGGCCACCCGTGGTGATCGCTGCGCTCCGCCCGAAGAGCCTCGTGCTCGCACGTGACCGCACCGACGGCTCGCACACGTACTTCGTCCCGGCGGAACACACACGCCTCGCTCGAGCGGTGCTCGGGCCGGCAGCGCTCCTCACCCCAGAGATCGCCGTCGTCCTCGACGAGAACCCCGACACGGCACGGGCGACCGCGCGCGAGTACGCCAAGACCTACCTCGCTCTCCCGAACTACGCGAACACGTTGCGCGATCTTGGCTACTCCGAGGACGACCTACTCGATGGCGGAAGCGACGCCCTCATTGACGCGGTGATCCCGTGGGGCACCGCCGCATCGATCGCCGCAGGCGCTGCCGCCCACATCGAGGCAGGCGCCGACCACGTCTCAATTCAGCCGATCGCCGAGACAACGAGCGAGAAGCTGACGCAGCTCGCGGCAATCCGCGCCGCGCTCTAGCTCGACGCGCGGCTACCCGTAGAGCCAGTCGAGGAACCCCTGCCAGGCGGTCGTTGCGGCCTCCGCATCGGCGTTCTCGGCGAACAGGTGGTGCCCGACAGAAAGCGGGCCGCCCCACGCTCCGCGCGCATAGAACCGGAGGAGCGAGCTGCTCGTGCGGATGCCAAGGAAGTGGTCGGTGCGATAGTCGACAACGCCTTCGCCCTCACCGAACCCCGGAACATCAAGCATCGCGACGCTGCCCACCGACCCTGCTGAGAGAGCGTCGGCCAACCGCTCGAGCGCGCCGGGTTCGCTCGAGCTCGGCGCACCGTTTGCCGCGACGTAGGCGACTGGCCGACCCGCGAAGAACCGGAGGTATTCGCCAAGTGAGTGGAGGTAGAAGTCGGTGTGCAGCGATGCAGCGTCGAACTGGGTGTCCCAGTTCTCCACGAAGATGCCGCTGTGGACGTAGCGAAGCGTCGTTGCTCCGCCGTCGCCCTCAATGACGTAGTCGAGCGCGTTGAACCAGCCGTTCTCGCCCTCGCCACGGACGGCGTAGTGGCTCGGAGGTTCCCACACCTGCACGACATGTCCACCCCATGCGCTTCCGCCAACACGCGGCTCTGGATCGCCACCGGTCGGGAAGAGCCACGATGCGACCCCCTGCCCCGTCGTCACAGCGTTCCACACGCTCTCGGGTGATGCGTCTAGCTCGACGGTTCGGTCGATCTCGAATGAACGGCTCATGTGACTTCCTCCTCGGGGGGCGCAGTGCGCGTAACAGTTGGGTGGAGAGCAAAGACGACGCGGTGTGTGCGTCCGGATGTTGCAGCGGGAGCGTGGTAGCGCGCGACGAGTTCCGTGAGCGCGGTCGAGAACTCGTTGGCGAACGCGGCTCGATCGGAAGCGGTGGCAAAACGGATATCAGCATCGAGAGCAAACGTCGCGACCGGTTGCCCCGCTTTGTCGGCTCGCGCGAGCAGGTCGCCCACGTCACGCACGAGGCGGGCGCCGACGGAAAGGAGCCATCGTGCTGAGAGGCGATCTGGAGCATGCGTCGGGTCTGGCTCAACCTCTGGCAGTGCGGCGGGTGAGATCACGTACGACCGGGCGGTCGCCTGAAGGACGCGCTCGATGCAATTGCCTTTTTGGCGTTCCTCAACAAGCTGCAGTAGACCGTGGCGCTCCAGCGAGCGGAGGTGGTAGTTGACCTTCTGGCGCGGCAGTCCGGTCGTCGCGGCAAGGGTGGTGGCCGATCCTGGCTCGCGCAGCGCGCGGAGGAGCTGTGAGCGAAGCGGATCGAGAGAGGACTCCGCCGCGGCGGAATTGTCGATGACGGCGACATCAAGCACGCCCTTACTCTCTCACCGACAACTTTTCTTGTCAAGGCGTACACACCCGGTGATCCGAACCCCCAGGCACCTCAAGTTGCCGTCGCGTCGGGCGATCAACCGCTCTAACCGGCACGGGTTGCGCCACCCGCTGCCGGATTCGCTTTCAAACCCTGGGGAGGGCACACGTGGCGACACTCGCCGAGCAGTACCGGATCAATGAGTCCAATCTCGCGCTTCGCCGCGACTTCATGCGCTTGACGAAGGCTGATGTCAAGACCCTCTCCGACCTGCATGGCTGGGCAGCGAAGGCCGCTGGCCCACTCGCTACCCAGTTCTACGACCACCAGTTCGCCTTCGGGCCAACCCGGAAGTTCTTCACCGACTACGCGTCCAATGCCGGATATTCGCTCGACCAGCTCCGCGAAGGTCTTGAGCGGGCGCAAGCCGCGTACTTCGTTCAGATTTTCGAAGAAGCCGCCACAGGTGGCACCTATGGCGTTGCCTACTTCGAGCGTCGCTTGAAGGTCGGGAAGATGCACAACGTCATCGACCTCCCATTCAAGTGGTACCTCGGGAGTTACCCGATGTACTTCGATCTCGTCCACGAGCGGCTCCGCAAGAGCTTCCCGCATCGCCCGCTGCTGCGCAGCAAGGCGGAGCGCGCGATCTTCACCGTGATGAACATCGACCAGCAGGCGATTGTCGAGGCCTTCTACTTCGACACGTTCGAGGCGATGGGCGTCGATCTCTCGCGCGTCGCGGTTGAATCGAACGACCTCGATCTTTCCGACAAGAGCGGTGCGCTGAAGGCGCTCGTCAAGGTGCCGATCCAGGGCATCGCGAGAGCCCTCGAGACGCTCCGTAGTGCGTCGGGCCAGATGGCGAGCTCATCCGATGAGACGAACCGCGCGATTAGCGAGATCGCACATGCCATCACGGATGTCGCGGAAGGCGCCGAACGCCAGGTACGCATGGTCGAAGGCGCGCGTGAAGTCGCCGAGGCAGCCGCTAAGGCGGCAGCCGACGCGGCAACTGCCTCTGCCGAAGGCCACGACGCTGCAGAGCAGGCGACGCTCGCGATGGAGTCGGTACGTGACTCGTCGGCGCAGGTCAACAAGACGATGACGGCGCTCGCGTCGAAATCGGATCAGATTGGCAGCATCGTTGACGCGATCACCGGTATTGCATCGCAGACAAACCTCCTCGCGCTCAACGCTGCGATCGAAGCAGCGCGCGCAGGCGAGCAGGGCCGTGGCTTCGCCGTCGTCGCCGAAGAGGTA
>CAIWTI010000229.1 GCA_903915545.1 uncultured Actinomycetes bacterium
AGGCGAACCTGGGCGGCTTCCACGCTTCGAATCACATCGGTGTTGATCGACGCGACCTTGTTCAACTCATCGAGCTGCGTCAGAGCGCTATCGAGGTTCTGGGCGCCGAGGAAGATCTCGATACCGCTCGTTCCGGGGTTCTCGTACAGCTGGCGCACACGGGCGGCGAGCCGAGTTCGCGAGAGCTTGACGTCCAGGGCCGCGGTGATCCGCTCCCGCTTCAAGAGCGCCTGCTGCGCCCCAATCGTTCTCTGCTCGGCACGAAGCACCGTGAGCCGGGCGGTTGCGGCGGCAAGACGGCTGTCGAGTGAGTAGAGCGATAGGACAGCCGAGCGCGACTTGGCAGCGATCGCCGCATCGCGAGCGCGGAGCGTCGAAACGCTCGGTCCGCCCGCAAACCCTTGTGCGACGAACACGGTAAGAGCGAGCGCGGCGGCCGCAAGAAGGGCAGCTGCGCGCTGGCGCTGCAGATGACGCAACCCTGCCACGGGAGCGGGACCGTACCACAGGGGCTGCACTCGAATGCGGTCAGGTGCAGGAAAAACGCGTGTCGCGTCGTATCGTTGATGCCCGCCGCGGTTGCCCGCCCGGCTCAGGATTGGTAACGTCGTCTGCCTGTGACGTACCGGCCCCACCCGGTGCGCTTGTCCATTGCCCGCCTTCGGGCCGCCGCAGCCCGTCGGCGCGGACTTGCGCCGTACGTACTGCTCGGGATTCTCGCCGCTTTCGCGGTGGCCGTTCCCGCGTCCGCAAGTCCGCCGCTTTCCGTGAAGCAGGCCGAGGCAAATCGCGTGTACGCGCAGGTGCAGCAACTCGACTCCGCACTCGGCCAGGCCGACGAGCGTCTCAATCTCGCGAACTACCGGCTGAACCAGGTGCAACACGACATCGTCGAGAACGGTCGAGCGCTCGGGGTGGCAAAGGCGAATTTGAAGAAGAGTCGCGATGCGATCGCACAGCGGCTCGTGACGCTCTACACGTCGGGCGACTCAAGCTCGACCCTCGAAGTATTGATCGGAGCGAAGAGCCTCGATGAGGTGTTGAGTCAGTTGGATACCGCGAACAAGGTGTCCAATCTCGACGCGCAGGTGATCAACCAGGTGAAGAAGTTCCAGTTGGCGGTGAAGCATCACGCAACCGTGCTGAGGGTCGAGCGGAGCCAGGTGAAGCAGCTCGTCGCTCAACGCGCCGCGCAGCAACGGGCGGCAGCGTCAAAGCTGAACGAGCGCCGACGGTTGCTGAACTCGCTCAACGGCGAGATTGCCCGGCTGGTCGCCCAGGCCCGCGCGCGTGAGCTCCTCGCCGCGCAACGCGCGAGGGCGGCGTACAACGCCAACCAAACGACGTTGCCGTCGAGCGTCATTGGCGCCACCGCTACGGCGGCCGAGGGCGAGACGATCCTGCCGTCCTCGAATTACGGCGGCGTGGTGGGCGTTGCGATGCAGTACCTCGGTACCCCGTACGTGTGGGCCGGCGCCGCACCTGGTGGCTTCGACTGCTCGGGCCTCGTCAGCTACGCCTACGCGCAGCTCGGTGTGTCGCTCCCGCACTCGTCGTACGCGATGTGGGGATATGGGACAGCCGTGCCGCGCGACCAGCTCCAGCCCGGCGATCTGGTGTTCTTCGAGGGGCTTGGCCATGTCGGGATCTACATCGGCGGCGACCAGTTCGTGCATGCCCCGCACACAGGGGATGTTGTGAAGATCTCCAGCTTGGGTGAGGCGTACTACGCCGCAAGCTACGTCGGCGCTCGCCGCATCATCTAAGCCCGTCCGACAGCCGCGCGCAGGAGCCGCTAGCCTTTTTCCCTGCACATGCGCACAACCTGGAACGGATCAATCAGCTTTGGCCTCGTCAACATCCCAGTTGGGCTTGCGCCTGCGACCGCATCGACGGCGCGCCAGTCCGACGTGCAGTTCCGGCTGCTCCACCGTGAATGCCTGACGCCGATCAAGCAAAAGCGCTGGTGCCCGGTGCACGACGTTGAGGTTGGCCCCGACCAGCTCGTCAAGGGCTGGGAAGTTTCGAAGGGCGAGTTCGTGGCAATCGAGGATGCCGAGATCGATGCGATTGAGGAGCACGACACTTCACGCGCGATCGGCATCACGCGCTTCGTCCCGCTCGTCGACGTCGACCCCGTGTACTACGACCGCACCTACTTCCTTGTCCCTTCAGGTGCTGAGGCGCAGCGCCGGCCGTACGCGCTGCTGCTCCGCGCGATGGGCGATGCCGGTGTCGCAGGCCTTGGCTCGTTCGTGCTTGCCGGGAAGGAGAAGCTCTGCCTGATCCGCCCCGCCGGCGAGGCGCTCATCCTGGAGACCCTGTTCGTGCACGACGACGTTCGCTCAAGCGCCGAGATCGGTGAGGCGGTAGCCGCGAGTCCCGTGAAGGATGAGGAACTCGTGCTCGCCAACCAGATCATCACCGGTCTTGCGGGCAGCTTCGAGCCGACCGAGCTCCGTAGCGGGTATCGAGAGCGGCTCCGCTCGCTGCTCGAGGCGAAGCTTGAAGGTCGTGAGCCTGAGCCGCTGCCGGTGGAACCGACCGCAACCCCTGCCGCCGACCTGATGGAAGTGCTTCGCGCGTCCGTGGCCGCAGCAAAGGCTGCCTCAACCCCCGCGGCGAAGGCGAAGCAGGCGGGCGAAAAGAAGCCGGCCGCGTCGCCAAAGCGAACCGCGGCCGGCAAGAAGTAGCAACCCCTCGCTGAGCCTCTTCTAGTGCTTCATCGGCATCGTGGCCGACGCCGCGAGCTGGGCTTGGAACAGGGTCTTGTCGATCTTCCCGTGAAAGATCGGCACGCTCTCTTCGACGCAGATCCGCACGACTTCGTCGCGATCCATCCCGACTTCCTTGGACAGTTCTTCCGGGGTCAGGTGGTTAGGCATTTCGCGCCTCCTTGGTTGCATGCACAAAAAAACCCGCCGCGCTCGAAGCGCAGGCGGGCAACAGAAAGCTCCCATCCGGTACCGGTTGTTGGCCTCACAGGCCCCACCGTGTTCGGGGAGTGCTCATGTCGCGGACCATACTCCTCCGGTCTGACGCATGCAAACGGTGGACTGGGTGCGGGTCGGTGCTCCGTTCACGCTACGATTCGGCCTCGCCGGGGTGTGGCGCAGCCTGGTAGCGCGCTCCGTTCGGGTCGGAGAGGTCCCCAGTTCGAATCTGGGCACCCCGATGTGACGTGGGGGGACCCCGGTTCCCCCACGTCCTTCCTTTCTCGTCGCGGCTCTCATCGGTCGCGGCTATTCTCGGCCGGTGCTCCGCGCAGTGATCTTCGACGTTGATTTCACGCTGGCGAAGCCGGGACCAGACCTAGGCCCTGAGGGGTATCGCCGCCTCGGCGAGCGGTACG
Organism: uncultured Actinomycetes bacterium; assembly: GCA_903915545.1. Classification (GTDB taxonomy): domain Bacteria; phylum Actinomycetota; class Thermoleophilia; order Gaiellales; family Gaiellaceae; genus PALSA-600. The sequence goes on from CAIWTI010000229.1 coordinate 3,353, forward strand.
GCCTCGATCTCGATCCGGCGCGGTACGACGAAGCGCGGGTTGCTGCTTTCGCGGAAGTGAAGCTTCACCCTGAGCTCGATCACGACGAGGAGATTTGGGTGCTCTTCACAGAACGCGTGATCATCGGGATGGGTGGCGTTGGCAACACCTACGACGCGGCGGTTGAAATGGAGCGTGCGTGGGTGCACTCCCATCACTTCGAGCTTTTTGAGGATGCCCTCCCGACGATCGCGGCTGTTCGGAAGCGCGGCTTGCTGATCGGGATGCTTTCGAACTCCTCGCGCAACCTTGAGGACTTTGTCGCGCATCACGGCCTGTATGCCGACGCGGTTCTGACGTCGAACATGCACGGCAAGACCAAGCCGCACTCGTCGATCTTCCACGCGTTGCTTAAGCAGCTCGATGTTGAGGCGCACGAAGCGGTCATGGTGGGCGACATGCTCGAAGACGACATTGAGGGTGCTCAGGCAGTTGGGATGCATGCGGTGTTGATCGATCGCGAGAACCGATACCCGGATGTCGGCGACCGGCTTCCGAATCTTTCGGGGCTGCTCGCCGAGCTCGGCCTCGACTGACGCGTCGCAACCTGCGAGGATCTGACGATGCGGCGGGTGAACGTCCTCCAGCTTGAGCCTGCGGTGCAGAGTCCTCGCGAGGGGTACCGCTATGCCATGTCGCGTGTCGGTGCGGATCTTGGCGCCGAGAAGATTGGCGGGAGCGTCTACGACATTCCTGAGGGCGAATCGACGTTTCCGTACCACTTCCATCACGGGATGGAAGAGTGGGGGATCGTCATCGATGGCACGCCGGCGCTCCGGTCGCCCGATGGCGAGCGCCAGCTCACGCGTGGTGACGTCGTCTGCTTTCCGCCTGGGCCTGCTGGTGCACATAAGTTCCGCGGGCCGGGCCGACTGCTGATGATCTCGGCGAACCGGTTGCCTGAGGCTGCTGAGTATCCCGACAGCGGCAAGATCGGTGTGATGCCGGCGCGCAAGATCTTCCGTCTTGGGGATGCGACCGAATACTGGGAGGGCGAGTGAGCGAGTCGGTGAATCTCTTCTCGGTCGTCACCGAGGGGGATCCCGCAGACCCTGAGGGCTTCCGTTCTCGGATGGCACGGTTTGGGCCGACGATCGGGGCGGAGCAGCTTGGGGCGTCGGTGTATGAGTTGGATCCGGGTGAGTCGATCTGCCCGTACCACTACGAGTTTCCGGAGGAGGAGTGGCTGCTCGTGCTTGAGGGCAACCCGACGCTGCGCGATCCCGATGGGGAGCATCTGCTTGAGCCTGGCGATCTCGTCGTGTTTGTCGAGGGCCCGGAGGGTGCGCACAAGGTGTCGAACGGGATCGATCAGCCGGGGGTGGCGCGGGTGATGATGCTCTCGACGAAGTCGAAGACTGCGGTGTGCGTGTATCCCGACAGCAACAAGGTGGGCGTGTGGCCGCTTGGGAAACTGTTCCGGATCGACGATGCCGTCGACTACTACGACGGCGAACTTAACACCTAGCCGACGATCTAACCGCCCACCCGCGCGCCCCCTCGATTTGGGGACTGTCCCCAGGACATGGCCGCGGGGGCGGGTGGATTCGCGGAGAGCGCGGTGGCCCGAAGTGACGATGCGCCCGCGGAAGTTGCTCGCTACGTTGGCGGGGTGGCTCGGCAACCACGAAATGTTCTTCCCGAAGCGGGCGTCTTTCACGTCACTTGTCGCGGCGTCGCGAAGTCCGAAATCTTCCTCGACGACAGCGATCGCGCATTCTTTGTGCGGCTCCTAAGGGAATCCGTCGGAAAATTCGATTGGCACTGCCACGCCTACTGTCTGATGGGCAACCATTACCACGCGATTCTCGAAACAGAACTCGTCTCGCTTTCACGCGGCATTCACCGTATGAACGGCGCCTACGCCCAACGATTCAACCGTCGCTACGAACGCGTCGGCCATCTATTCCAAAACCGATTCTTCGCACGAAACATCGCGACCGACGCGCACCTAGAAAGTGCGATCGCCTACGTCTGGAACAACCCTGTCCGCGCGGGACTGTGCGAAGAGGCCCACCACTGGCCATGGGGTGGGAGCATCCGCCCCCGCTCCCAGCGAGCTGCGTAGCCGACTAGCCGCGCTGGATCGGCGCGAGCGCGGGCGCCCACGAACACACAGGCGACGCCTCGCCCTTCGAGCCGTTGAGGCGCCGGTAGCCGAGCGCATGCTCGGCCTGCATCATCTTGTGGATCTGCGTCGTCCCCTCGTAAATGATCGGGGCGCGCGCGTTCCGGAAGTAGCGCTCAATGCCAACCTCGGCGCTGTACCCGTACGAACCGAACACCTGAATCGCAAGGTGCGCCGCCTCGAACGCCGACTCGGTCGCGTGCCACTTCGCAAGCGACGTCTCGCGCGTCGAGCGCTTCCCCTGATCCTTCATCCACGCGGCCTGGAGCACCAGCAGCTTCGACGTCTCGTAGCCGAGGATCATCGTCGCGATCATGTCCTGAACGAACTGGTACTTCCCGATTGCCTGCCCGAACGTCTCGCGCTCGCGCGCGTACTCGACGGAGCGCTCAAGACACGCACGGATGACACCGCAGGCGCCAGCAGCAACAGTGAACCGGCCCCCGTCAAGCGAATGCATCGCGATCTCGAATCCCTGCCCCTCGTCACCGATGCGGTTCTCGGTCGGAAGCTCAAGCTCTTCGAAGAACAGCTCGCCCGTCGAACCAGCCCAGATCCCCAACTTGTTCTCGGTGTCCCGGGTCGTCAGGCCCTTCATGCCCTTCTCGACCATGAACGCCGTGATGCCCTTGTGGCCTGCGTCAGGGTCGGTCTTCGCGAAGACGAGAATGTGGTCAGCGACCGTCGCGTACGAGATCCAGTTCTTCTGGCCATTGAGGACGTAGCTGTCACCCTCACGGCGGGCGGTCGTCCGCATCGCTGCCACGTCCGAACCCGCGCCTGGCTCGGTCAGCCCGAACGCGGCGAGCTTGGTGCCCTTTGCCTGCGGCACGAGCCAGCGCTGTTTCTGCGCCTCTGTCCCGTAGTGGAGGAGCGAGAGTGAGTTCAGCCCGACGTGGACCGAGATGAGCGTTCGGAAGGCCGCTTCACCCCGCTCGATCTCTTCGCATACGAGCGCTTCGGCGACAAAGTCGAGGCCGGCACCCCCGTATTGCTCGGGAATCACGATGCCGAGCAGGCCCAGTTCGGCCATGCCGTCGATCAGATCGCGGTCGAGTCGATGTGCAAGGTCGTTCTCGACCGCTACAGGAAGGATCCGATCGTCGACGAACGCTCGTACTGTGTCTTGGATGAGACGTTGCTCATCGGTCAATTCAAAGTCCATCGCTGCCTAGCGTAACGACCGTGCACGCCTTCCCTCACGAATCGCTCGTCTTCGGGCTGATCCTTGCGCTTGCGACCGCAGCTGCGTTCAATTGGTCGTGGATAGCGCAGCACACGATTACGTCGCAGATGCCGCCGCTTTCGATTCGACGTCCGCTTTGGTCGCTTCGTCTGCTGTTCTCGCACCGGCAGTGGCTGATCGCGTTCGTTGTTGGGATCGTCGGCTGGGTGTTCTACGTGTTGGCGTTGGCGCTTGCGCCGCTGTCGCTCGTTCAGTCGGTGTCGGCTGGGGGTGTCGGGCTGCTCGCGGTGTTCGCGCAGCGCGCGACGGGGGAGCGGCTGCCGCGACGTGAGTGGATTGGTGTCGGGATCGCTGTCGTGGGGTTGATCTTCCTCGGCGCGTCGCTTGCCGGCGGATCGGACAACGGCAACAACGGGCACTGGAAGGCGATCGCACTCTGGTTCATCGTGTCGTGGCTGCTCGCGGCGGTCGCGCTTGGCCCAGTTGCACCGATGCTTGCGCCGGGCGCCGGCTTCGGTATTGCGGCCGGGTTGATGTATGCGGCCGCTGATGTCGGCACGAAGGCTGCTGTGCATGGCGGCTGGTGGCTGCTCGCGATCGCCCCGGTCTGGGCATCGCATGGCCTGGCGTTCACGATCATCCAGCTTGGGTTCCAGCGTGGACGTGCGCTCGCGACGGCGGGACTCTCGTCGTTTTGCACGAACGCGTTGCCGATCCTCGGCGGGATCGTCGTCTTCAGCGAAAAGCTTCCGGGTGGCACGCTCGGTGCGCTGCGGATCGTCGCGTTCGCGTGTGTCGTTGCTGGTGCTGCAGCCGTGGCGCGGAAAGAGACGCCGAGCGAGCCAGCCCCGCTCGCGTTGTAGTTCGGCCTACTCGCCGAAGGCGGGAAGCCCGTCGATCGAGCGCGCGTTCTTCTCGGCGATGTAGGCGCGGAGGCCCTCGTCGTCCTTGCTCTCGACCCACCGTTCGAACTGTGTGCGGTCGGCGGTGTATTTCATGAGCGGTACGCCGAAGCCGCATGAATCCGAAACGCGATCGACATGGACGCGGATGATCGAACGTTGGCCGGCGGGGCCGGGATCGTCGAGCGTCACAAGTTCGCCGTGTCCGTGGAGGCGCACGATCCTCGGTGGGCCGTCGAACGCGCAGAACATGACGCAGATTCGGCCATCGTCGAGGATGTGGGCTGCGGTCTCGGCTCCCGAGCCGACACGGTCGTCGTATTCGACTGTGTGGTCGTCGATGACGCGGAATGTCCCGATCGGGCCTTTGGGCGAGACGTTCACATGCCCGCCAACCGACGGCGCTGTCCCGACGAAGTAGACGTGCTGGCGCATGATCCACTCCGCGAGGGTGTCGTCGATGCGCTCTAGCAGCTTCCCCATCGCGCGAGCCTACCTATCGCGGCCTCGGCCGTTCTCTGCGTACACGCCACGGCTACCATTGCCCGACTGTGACCGAGCAGAGCACCCGATCGGATGCTCGCGCCCGGCCTGCCCCCGCGCTTGCACGCAAGCGGCATGTTGGCGCTGCCGGGGTCGCAGCCGGGCTTGCAGCCGCCGCTATCGCGGTTGGCTACGCGTTTCAGGGTTCGCTGACGACACTGCCGTCGGGTACGACGATCGCTGGCGTGAATGTGGGCGGGCTGTCGACGACCGACGCGGTCGCTCTGCTCGATCGGAAGTCGGCGGCCGTCGCGACGGTGCCGATGACGTTCACGGCGCGCGAGCGGAGCTGGCGGATCACGCCGGAGCAGCTCGGTGTCTCGGTTGATTGGCAGGCTGCGGTTGACCGTGCGAAGAGCCGCGCGGGCGGCGTCGCGATCTTGCGTGGGTTTCACCGTATTCAGCTGCGTTTCTCGCCGTTGCATCTACGCGCTCCGGCCGAGAGCTACGAGCCTGCTGTCGACTATGAAGTGGGGTTGATCGCTGCGGCGGTCGACAAGCCGCATCGTGATCCTCGCCTTGTTCGGCGCGGCCTCTCGATCAAGGAGATCCCTGGCGAGGGCGGCGCCGTCCTCGACCGACCTGCGGCGGCGGCGACGATTGTTGGGGCGCTCGCCGGCTTCACGCGTGGGCAGGTCGCGTTGCCTGTCCGTTCCGATCCGGCCACGCTGATCGATGACAAGCTTGTTCGGACGCAACTGCTTGCCGAGCGGATCCTGTCGGGCCCGGTCACCTTGCGGCTTGGTCGGCGGCGCATCGTGGTGACGCCAAATCAGCTCGCTCCGATGCTGCAGCTGCCCGCGAATACGGGCGGGAACATCGTGCTCGGTTGCGACGCTGGCGACGCATTTTTTGCAAAGTTGGCGCACGAGATCGGTTCGACAGCCCGTGACGCTGGGTTCGTGGTCTCGGGTGGAACGGTGAAGTTGGTTCCGGCGCGCCAGGGGATCGGGCTCGACGTTGCGAAGAGCGCCGAGGCGCTGCTTGCGGCTGCTGAACGGGGCACGAACCGCGTGGTGCGTCTCGCAGTTGGTCGGGTGAGTCCTGCGCGGACGACCGCACAGGCGAAGGCGATGGGCATTTCCGGCGTGGTTGGAACGTACGAGACGACGTTCGGTGGAGTGCCGAATCGCATTCACAACGTTGAGCTCGTCGCGCATCTCGTCGATAACAAGCTGATTGAGCCGGGTGCGACGTTCTCGTTCAATGACACGACCGGTGAACGTACGGCGGCGAAGGGGTTCCTGGAAGCGCCGGTGATCATCAATGGTGAGGTGCAGACTGGCCTCGGTGGCGGCGTGTGTCAGGTCTCGACGACGGTGTTCAACGCGGCCTACGACGCAGGATTGCCGATCACGGCGCGGACAAATCACGCGATCTACATCTCGCACTACCCGCTTGGCCGCGACGCGACGGTCGACTATCCCAGCACCGATTTGAAGTTCGTGAACGACACCGGCCACTGGCTGCTCCTCCGGACGATCGTGACGTCGTCGTCACTGGTCGTGACGCTCTACGGCACGCCGCAGCACCGCAAGGTTGAGACGCAGACGACACCCCTCAGGTGGGTTGCGCCACCGCCAGTGAAACGCACGATCGATCGAACGCTGAGGCCGGGCGAAAAGGTGGTCGACGACCCGGGTGTCCCGGCGCAGACGACATCCGTTACGCGAACGGTCTACGACGCGAGCGGCAAGCAGCTCTCGCAGGGGACGTGGGTGTCGAACTATCGCGCGGTGCCGAAGCTCGTGCGTGTCGGGCCGAAGAAGAAGAAGGCTGGCGCAGCGACGACGACGACGGTCGCCGCTACGACGACGACTCAGCAGTAGCGACTGCAGCGATCAGCCATGCGGGGATCCGCGTTGGCCGCATCGTTGTCCCATCGACTGCTGCGTGGAGTGTCCAGCCTTCGGTGACGACTTCGCCTGCGCGTTCGATCACGTACTCGAAACGGAAGCGTGCGCCCTTCATCTCGACGCAACGGGCGTGGATTGTGAGCTCTTCGTCGAAGCGGGTTGGGAGAACGAACTTCGCCCACGCCTCGAGGACAACGGCTTCGACACCTTCGTCGCGGAGGCGTTGGTAGCCGCCGGCGTGTCGCGCGAGGTAGTCGACGCGCGCGACCTCAAACCAGATGAACGTGTTCGAGTTGTGGGCGACACCCTGCGCGTCGGTTTCGGCGAAACGCACGCGCACGTTGGTCGAGAAGTTGAAGCCCTTCACGGGACGGGAACGATAGAGGCTGTCTCGAGCGAGAGCTGCGCATCGTCGGTCAGGCCGGACACGCCGACGCCCACGAGCCGAAGCGGGCCCGGGCGTTCGCGCAGCGCTCTGTCGAGTAGGCCGCACGCGATTTCGCCGATCCGCTCGGCGTCGTCGATGGCGACGCGCAACGAAGACGAGCGTGTGCGGATGGTGAAGTCGGGGTAGCGCAGCTTGGTTGTCACCGTGCGAGCCGACTGTCCCCGCGACTTGAGATGTTCGCCTAGCCGCGCGCTCATCCGTCGGAGTTCGTCGTGGAGCTTCTCGGGGTCGCCAACGTCACGCGCGAACGTCTCCTCGTGCGAGATCGAGATGCGTTCGCTTGACGTCTCGAGCGGGCGGGGGTCGATGCCGCAGGCGCGTTCGCGCAGCAGGGCCCCGACCTTGCCCGGGAGCAGTTGTCGCAGGGTGGCGTCGTCGAGAGCGGCGAGCGCCCCGATCGTGTCGATGCCTGTGGCGGCCAGCCGCTCCTCGGCGCGCGGGCCAACCCCGGGAAGGATGCGAATCGGGAACGGGGCGAGGAATGCCGCCTCGCTGCCGGGGCGCACGACGGTGAGTCCGCCGGGCTTTCGTCGATCGGAGGCGACCTTAGCCACCACCTTTGACGTGGCGACCCCGAGTGAGCACGAGAGGCGTGTGCGGGCGCGCACCACCGCGCGTACTGCTTCGGCAAGTGCGCGGGCGTCGTCGAAGACGGGTGCTACTTCGCCGAGGTCGAGATAACCCTCGTCGATCCCTGCTTGCTCGACCGTTGGGATCATCTCGTGAACGACGGTCCAGACGGCCTGCGAGTACTCGCGATAGATCGACATCCGTGGTGGGACGAAGACGGCTTCAGGGCAGCGGCGGTATGCCTCGGCGCACGACATGGCGGAGCGAATGCCGAATGTGCGGGCGACGTAGTTCGCGGTGGCAACGACACCGCGCCCTTTCGGGTCGCCGCCAACGACGAGCGGCACCGATGCGAGCTCAGGTCGTTCGAGCTCTTCGACGGCGGCGAAGAAGGCATCAAGGTCGAGGTGGGCGACGATCACACGTTCGAGCGTAGTGACCGGCGCGGGCGGCGTCGCC
>CAIWTI010000230.1 GCA_903915545.1 uncultured Actinomycetes bacterium
CAGCATGTGATCGTCGACACTTTTCGCAAAAAGGGATGGGTACCTAAAGCCCTCCCAGACAGCGATGCTCGCTCCGTTCCCTATAAGCAGACCGCTCCACGATGCGTCCTTAACCTCACCCCAGTCGACTAGCTTCGAGTCGACGCTCGCGTAGTCGCTCATGCCGGGACATCTCCACGCGCGAACATCTCGTCCCAGTCGACGTTCAGGCTGGTAACTCCGAACAGCACCTCGTCCGAGCCGGTGAACGGATGCGGGATGTATCGAACCTCGCCCGCTTCGTTCCCGTCAACCCGAACGAGGGCGAGAATGTAGTTATCGCTCTTGTTGAGCGCGTAGAGCACTTCGTTCTTCGTGATGGTGAAGGTCGGAGCTCCCGCGACCCGGCCCTTCACCTCGATGAACAGCAGGTGCCCGCCATTCGCCGGGGTCGAGAGAATGTCGTAGCCGGGGTTATTGCGAGGCTTCTCCTCCGGATCGCGTCCGAGCCGGCGCTCGGCTGCAAGCACCGCGTCCACGGCGATCCGCTCGACGCGCTCGGTCTCTCTCGCGTGAAAGGCAGGCGCTTGGCTGCGCTCGCCGCGCAGCCGTTCGAGCAGGCCACGTGGAATAACGAGTGCGCCCCCTGCAACGACGGGTGGCAGCGGCGAAAGCTGCTGCTCCTGGTTGAGCTCCGTGATCCGCCGCTTGAGGCGCGCTTGCAGCTCGTCTGCACGTTGGCGGGCCCGACCGGAGTTCAACCGCGGCTGTTTGCCCGCAAGTTCCTGCTGCTTTAGCTCCGTCGCTCTGTGGTCCCAATACTGAATCTCGTGAGTTAGGCGAGCCTGCACTGCTTCCTTAGTTAGGTCGACGCGTGTCACAGTGTCCTGCGTGACATCCGCGAGGTGCTCGGGCACAGCGTGTGTGATCGCGTAGTCGGTTCCTGCCTTTTCAACGCCCTGCTTCAGCCACTCGTCCTCAACGAGTTTCTCGACGAGCTCGCGCTCGTCGGATGCGATCGGTCTGTAGTCGAGGTATGGCGCGTACCCGGCAATGCGCGGCTCCCAGTCCTGGGTCAGTTCGACGAACTGCAGCCGCTTCGACACGACTTGGCGCTGGCCATCATCGAGTTCGCGCGCATTCTGGATCGCGTGCTCGACGTAAACGAGCGCCCGCGCGTCTTCGGTCTCATCGGCATCGGCTACAAGCATCGCGCCTTGCTTGAGCAACGGCCGGTACCGCTCCAGCACCATGTCCACCGTCGCGTCGAGCAGCGGATGCCCGGGAGCCAAGAGCTGCGCCTGCACCTCGCCTGGAGGCGACATCAACCCTTTTTCGAACGTTACGCGCGTGTAGCGGGGCACGACTGGGACTCCGGCACCAAGCGTCTTCCCACGAGCACGGATCTCGGCGGGAACGTTTGTGATCTCGTACCTCCCGGGCTCGCGCTTCGAGATCTGCCCTCCGAGAAGTCGAAATGCCTCCAAGAAGAATGCGCGGATGTAGTAGGGCTGCAGCTTGCGCACCTCTGCTTCCTCCATCTGCCGGCGAATCTCATCGACGTCAGAGGGGCTCATCATCTCTCGAAGCAGCGCGCGTTCCTTCAGCACCGCTTTGAGCTTCTCGCCGACTGCGGCGTCGACGATCTCGTTGAGCTTCGCCTTCACCTCGGGCTGGTCGCCATAGCGCACCGCACGGATGAGCAAGTCACGGAGAGGGTCTTCGAATATCTCATCGCCGAGCACGTCGAACACGCGCCCGCCGAGCTCCTTCGACTGTTCCGCCAACTTCTCGAGCAGCCGTTGAAAGACCTGCCCCTCGCGTGTCTCGAAGGCTACGAGGTTCCACATGTGGCAGACCTCGGTCTGCCCGATTCGGTGGATACGTCCAAATCGTTGCTCGATCCGGTTCGGGTTCCAGGGTAGGTCGTAGTTCACGAGCAAGTGGGCGCGCTGCAAGTTGACACCTTCACCTGCGGCATCTGTCGCAACGAGAACGAATACGTCAGGGTCTTGCAAGAATGACTCTTGCGCCTCACGCCGGTGCTCGCGGTGCATTCCGCCGTGGATTTCCACAACTGCCTCGGGCCGGCCAATCAGTGTTCGGATGCGGGCCGTCAGATAGTTGAGCGTGTCGCGGTGCTCGGAAAAGATGATCAACTTCCGCCGTTTCCCGGTCTCATCGAACATCTCCGCTTCGCCGTCCTGGAGTAGTTCCGAGAGGCGAGACCACTTTGCGTCTGTGCCCGATAGGCGCACCCGATCAGCGAGCAGCTCGAGCCGGCGGAGGGTTTCGATCTCGTACCCGAGCTCAGCAATCGTCTTTGCCGCGGAAGCCTGATCAACAACTTCTTCCTCAAGCTCCTCGAGCTCGCCCTCGGGGAGATCGTCCA
>CAIWTI010000231.1 GCA_903915545.1 uncultured Actinomycetes bacterium
ACCTCCTTGCGAGCTATCCGACCATGACCGCCGCGACGCTGGTGCCGAGCGCGACGCAAGTGCGGTTTGAGTGCAACAACGGCACGACGTCGGTTGCGCTCGTCTACGACTACCTACTCGAGCAATGGACGATGCACACGCGCGCGCGACTCTCCAGTCCTGTGGCGAGCGCATGCCTGTCCTCGACGGCGACGGGAATGCTCTACTCCCTGCTCACGACAGACGGCAATCTCTGGCAAGAATCCGCGAGCAGCTATTACGATCAGGACTCGAGCCTCGTCAGTCACTTCGTGCCCACGACCGTCACGAGCGCGTGGATAAAATTGCAGGGCGTCCAGGGATACCAGCGCGTGCGTCGCGCACTGCTCCTCGCGGAGGAGCTAGGCGATTGCGGGCTCACGATGGGTTTCGCGGTCAACTACAACTCGACCGTCGTGCAGACGAATACATGGCCCAGCACGACGCTCGATCAGCTCCCGGTATTCCAGGTGGATCAGCACGTCGCGGGCGCCTATAATAAGGGCATGAGCCTGCAGGTCACCGTGAGCGACGTGTCCGGGACCGCGTTGGGCGGACAGGGCGCGCGCTTCGTCGGCCTCGCGATCGAACTCGATCGTATAGGCGATCGCATGCGTCAAGTGCCGGCGGCGGGGAAGGCGTAGAGCCATGCCGCAAATGGTCGCAGGGAATCCGCTCGCGGCAAATGCCGTTGCCGGGGTGAAAAACGGAGCGACGCGCACGCCCTATGACCCCTATACGGCGCAGCCTGCAGGCGGGCAACTCAACCCGCCGCCCTATCTCGGGATGCCCGCGGCCGCGTCCACGAACCCGGCGCAGCTCGGGGGCACGGTCGCACAGAACGGCGTCGGCGGATTCAACAGTGGGACCAGCATCACAGGACCGAACGCGGCGGCATTCAACGCGCAGGTAACGGCGGCACAGGGGCTCGCGAATCAGTACGGCGCGGGCGCGAACGCGGCCCTCAATAGGTCCGCGCCACAGATTCAGGCGCTCGGCGCCTACAACCAAAATGTCGGCGCGGACGCGAAACAATTCGGGCAGGAGGCCAATCAGTTCGGCCAGCTCGCGCAGAATGATCAGCTCGCGCAGAATGAGTATCAGCAAGCGCTCGGACAGAGTCTCAACTCGAACACCGCGCTCGCCAGGAGCGCGACGGGGGGCGCGATCGGGCAGGCAGGAGCGGAGCGAGCTGCGCTCGAAGGCAACGCGCAGACCACAGCAGGCGCGGCCGGGCAGGCGGGACTCAATCAGGGACAGCTACAGCTCGGAGCTCTCCAGGCGCAACAGGGGGCCTATGGCGCGCAACAGGGGGCCTATGGCGCGCAGCTCGCAGGCAACCAAGCGCAAGCAAATCTGCAGGCCGGGCAAAATACGGCGAATTACACCTACGCGGGGAACCTCCAAGGGCTGCAAAATAACTCCTCTCAGGCGGGGCTCGCTGCCGATACCGCATACACGAGCGCGTTCAATCAATCGCAGGGGCTCTCGCTCAATTCGGCGATCGCGAACGCAAATGCGAATCTCGGACAGGAGAACGTGGCGGCAAGCGTGTTTTCGGACGCGGACGCGAAACTTGTCGAGTCGCGCAAGGCGCAGGGGGACGACGATGGCTATTCACCGGAGCTCGCAGACGACTTTTTGCGCTCGATTCACCCGCGGCATTTTGCGTACAAAGATCCGAGCCTCGCTCCGTCACCGGACCACGGCGGCGGATTTCTGGGGGTGTTCGCGCAGGACGTCGAACAAGCGCCCGGCATCGGCGATCAGATTGTGACGCGCGCACCGAACGGACTCCGGCAAATCAATCAGGGCGCCGGGCTCTCGGCGGCGCTCGCGGGAATCGGTCGGTTGCACGAGCGGCTCGCCGCACTCGAGGACGACGTAGGTAAAAAAAAAGCTCTGACGTCGGATGAAATGGTGAAAGATCCGCTGCCAGACGAGGGCGCGAGCGACGAAACGGACACGCCCGCAGAAGCGCCAGACGTCGCGCCGGAGGAGCAGAGTCAGCAGCCCGGCGCGCAGCCCTTCGCGCCCGCCGCGGGATGGGGCGGCGGGGGGCCGACAGCACTGCCGTCGTTTGGGCAACGCGTCGCTACGACGCTCTCCGGCTCACACAATCCAGTGCTCCAGGCGGCCGGGAACGCGGCCGTCCCGAGCACGGTCCAGGCGAATACACCGACCGCAAACGCGGCCAGTGCGACGCAGCAGGCAGCGGACGCCGCGCTTAGCAG
>CAIWTI010000232.1 GCA_903915545.1 uncultured Actinomycetes bacterium
CGACACGACGCTCGCGCTCGTGGGTGGCGAGGTAAAGAAGGAAAGTGCGCTTGCGAAGGCCGTGGCTGGTACAGGCGAGCTCCTTATCTGGGACGTGCCGCAGAAAAGCCTTCCTTCGTGGGTTGCTGAGCAGTTCAAGTTGAACGGATCCGCTGCCGACATCGACGCGTGCCGCCTGCTGATCGAGCTTGTCGGCGAGGATCTGTACGAGCTCGCGTCGGAGGTCGACAAGATCACGACGTGGGCGGAGCCGGGCGCGACGATCACCGATCACGAGATCGAGGAGCTCGTCGCGCCGCGCGCCGAAGCGTCGGGCTTTGCGCTTACCGACGCGTGGGGGCAGCGCAATACCGCGGCGGTGTTGCGGGCGTCTGAGGCGCTGATTGAGCGCTCGGGCGACCCGCGCTCAAAGTCGATCCCGATGCTCGTGGGGCAGTTGACCAATCACGTCGCGCGCGTACGTGCCTGCCAGGTGTTCGAGTCGCAGGGTGTCTCGGCGAAGGACGCGGCCACGCAGATGAAGCGGCATCCGTTCTACGTTGGGAAGCTCTACACGCAGGCGCGGAACTTCAGCGCCGAGGAGCTCCGGAGCGTGACCGTGCGGCTGTCCGAGCTCGACTTCGCGCTCAAGGGTGGTTCGCGGGTTGCGAACGATCTCGAACTCGAGCGCGCGTTGATCGACGTTACTGCGCGCCGAGAACCGGCGGCACGAAACGCGAGCTAGCCGGCGAGAACGCGGGCAGCCTGCGACTTCTTGCGGGCTGCTGCGTTGCGGTGAAGAGCGCCACGCGTCACGGCACGATCGATGAGCTTGACGAGGTTACGGTGCTCCTCGGTGACCTTCGCAGCGTCGCCTTCTTCGGCAGCGGTCGCGAGACGCTTGGTGAGCGTCTTGATCGTCGAGGTGTACCGCAGGTTCTCAAGACGCTGCTCGGTGGCCGTGCGGATGCGCTTCTTCTGTTGCTTGATGTTTGCCATAGTCGGTTGCCCGCTCCTGCGGGCCGGAAGATCGTAGCAAAGAGGCGCACTTCGCCAGGGATTGGCTGCAGGGTGGCGTATCGTCCAGCCTGGTGGCCCCTTGAGCGACACCTTGCCTGAACCTGCGGCGCCACGGAGGCGCCTGGCTCGCTCGACGGCGATTTTTGCTGCTGCAACAGGGCTTTCGCGGGTTCTCGGGCTGGTGCGCGAGATGGTTGCGGCCAACTATTTCGGTGTTCAGGGACGGATCAACGCGTTTACGGTCGCGTTCCAGATTCCGAACCTCGTGCGCGCGCTGGTCGCCGACTCTGCGCTCTCGTCGGCCTTCGTTCCGGTGTTCAGCGACCTGCTCGAGAAGGGCGAGCGGCGCCGTGCGTGGCGTGTTGCGTCGAGCCTCTTCTGGCTGATGTTGCTTGGGCTCGGTGCGTTGACGGCGCTCTTCATGCTCGCTGCGCCGCTCCTGCTCCGACCTTTCCACCCGGTTGATCCGGGCCTGGCGGTTGGCCTATCGCAGGTGCTCTTCCCGATCGTCGCGTTGCTTGGCGTCTCGGGGATCATCGTCGGAATTCTCAACTGTTACGACGAGTTCTCGGTGCCCGCGCTGACGCCGGTCGCGTGGAACGTCGCGATCATCATCGGGCTCGTGATCGGCGTGCCGCAGGCGCATTCCGACAGCTCGAAGCTCTACATCTATGCCGCCGCGATCCTTGCGGGAACCGTGGTGCAGGTCATGCTCCCGGTGCCGTGGCTGCGCGGCCGTGACGACCGGCTGCGGCTCGTGATCGACTGGCACGACCCGGCGGTGTGGCGCACGTTGAAGCTGATGATCCCGGTGACGCTCAGCCTGGGACTGATCAACGTGAACGCGGTTGTCGACACGTTCTTTGCCTCACGGCTGCTCGATCCAAATCTCGCGCCGGCCGCGATCGACAAGGCGTTTCGCGTCTACATGCTCCCGCAGGGAATGTTCTCGGTAGCGGTCGCGACGATCCTTTTCCCGACGCTCTCGCGGCTGTCGGCGCGCGACGACTGGGACGGCTTCCGCGACACGGTCTCGCTTGGCCTGCGCCAGATCGCGTTCCTCCTTGTTCCTGCGAGCGCCGTGATTGCCGTGCTTGCCGATCCGATCGTGCGGCTGCTCTACCAGCGGGGCGCGTTTACGCCTCACCAGACGACCGTGGTCGCTGCCGCACTCGTTGCGTTTACCTTAGGCCTGACGTTCAACGGCACGATGCTGCTGCTCAACCGCTCGTTCTTCAGCCTGCAGTCGAACTGGGTGCCGACGGCGATCGCGCTCGGCAATCTCTTCGTGAACGGTGTGCTCGACGCGTTCTTCTACCGCTTCGGTGTGTGGGGGATCCCGCTGTCGACGTCGGTCGTCAACCTCGCGGGGACAGTCGCGCTCGTGTGGGTGCTGCGCCGTCGCCTTGGGCGGCTCGATCTCGGGGCCCTCGTCACCTCGCTCACGCGCGTTGTGGTGGCGTCGGGTGTTGCCGCAGCCGTCGGCTGGGGCGTGTGGGACGTGATCGACTCGGGTGCGGGCCGGTCGTTCCTCGGTCAGATCGTCTCGCTGCTTCCGGCGCTCACGCTCGCGGGAGTCGCCTACCTCGGCGCCTGCAAGGCGCTGCAGGTGCGCGAGCTCGACGCAGTTACCGGGTTGCTGCGCCGTCGATCGGCAGGCTGACGGCGGGCCGCGGCTACCATCGCGGTCCGAGCATGGAACAGAAAAACATCCGCAACTTTTCGATCATCGCGCACATCGACCATGGCAAGTCGACGCTCGCCGATCGCATCCTTGAGCTGACGAACGCCGTCTCGAAGCGCGATATGCGCGCGCAGGTGCTCGACTCGATGGATCTCGAGCGCGAGCGTGGGATCACGATCAAAGCGCAGGCCGTGCGGGTGAACTGGAAGGGCCATCAGCTCAACCTGATCGACACGCCGGGTCACGTCGACTTCACGTACGAGGTGTCGCGGTCACTGCAGGCATGTGAGGGCGCGCTGCTTGTCGTCGATGCGGCCCAGGGCATTGAGGCGCAGACGCTTGCGAATGCCTACCTCGCGATCGAGAACGACCTCGAGATCGTGCCGCTCGTGAACAAGATCGATCTGCCGCAGGCCGACCCCGACGGCGCGTCGGCGCAGGTCGCCGAGCTGATCGGCGAGAAGCCCGAGCGCGTCCTGCGGATCTCGGCCAAGACAGGCGTTGGCGTGGAGGATGTGCTCGACGCGATCATCGAGCGGATTCCGGCACCAACCGGCGACCTCGACGCGCCTGCCCGCGCACTGATCTTCGACTCGTCGTACGACCAGTACCGCGGAGTCGTTGCGTTCGTTCGGGTTGTCGACGGGAAGCTCTCCACGCGCGACGTGCTGCGCGCGATGGCGCTCGGCACGAAGTTCGAGGCGCAAGAGATCGGCGTCATGTCGCCGGTCATGAAACCGGTGCCGTTCCTCTCGGCTGGCGAGGTCGGTTACGTGATTACCGGGCTGAAGGACGTTTCGGAGCTGCGAGTCGGTGACACGCTGACGCCCGAAAAGAACCAGGCCACCGAGCCGCTGCCGGGCTACAAGGAAGTTAAGCCGATGGTCTTCTCGGGGCTCTTCCCGACCGACTCCGACGACTACCCCGACCTGCGCGACGCGCTTGAGAAGTTGAAGCTGAACGACGCGGCGCTCTTCTACGAGCCCGAGACGTCGCAGGCGCTCGGCTTCGGCTTCCGCTGTGGCTTCCTTGGGCTGCTGCACATGGAGATCGTTCGCGAGCGGCTCGAGCGCGAGTTCGACCTCG
>CAIWTI010000233.1 GCA_903915545.1 uncultured Actinomycetes bacterium
CCCAGATCTCGAGCTTCCACATGAGGAATGGCGGCCACACCCAGATGAGGAGCCCTGCAGCCAATCCGGGGAGCTCGCCGAGGACGTTCCGGCCGACGCGCCAGACGACGATCGCCGCGACCGCCCCGAGGGACGACGACACAAACCGGAGCAAGACGAGATGCGTGCCAAAGATGCGAATAAGTGGTGCGACAAGGAGCACTTCCTGGGTTCCACCGTACGACTGACCCCAGAAGAAGGTCGTGAACTGGCCATGTGCGGCGTGGAGCGCCATCAGACCCCAGGTCGCTTCGTCGCCGTTGAGCACGCCGATTGCCGACTGGTCGATGACGATGCGCAGTACGAGGCCGAAGGCGATCGCGGCCGCTACGACAACGGAAATGGGCCTGCGAGGTATGGCGACAGCTCGACCACGAACATCGTTCAGCAGGCGACTGCGCGCGTCCATACGGGAGTGATTCTTACGGAAGCGCGAACCGCTCGTCGGCTTGAGCGCCAACGGCGCGCGGTGATTCAGCGCAGCGCATCTGCACCATTCCCTGATGCTTCTCACCGTGGCCCGGCGCACTCTGAGGGCATGAACGCAAAACCGATCACCTCAATGCTCTTGGCGGCGTTCGGCGCCGCCCTGCTCGCGACGTGCGTCGGCGCGGCATCAGGCGCGACGACATCGCGTGCAACCGCTCGGGTCGCACCCCTCACGACGATCCGCACCGACGTCAATCACTGGCTCGCGCACGCGGGATTCAAGGGATTCACCGTCGGCGAAGTGATGGCGTTTTCGAACAACGACTACGCCGCTGTCAACGACAAAACAGGCAAGCCAGCATTCGAATTGCTTCTCAGCCCAACCGGTAGTTGGGTGATGGAAGAGCCCGTCAGCATGATGTGGAACACGACGTACGGCATGGCCCGTTCCGCAAGTGCCGGTTATGGCGGCATGATGGGCGGCTACGGAATGATGGGCTCCGGTTCCGGAATGATGGGCGGCTCGTCGGACTGGTACAGCACAGGCGCCGGCAAGGTGACGTCGCTGACGCAGGCCGTCACGGTCGCGAATGCCTGGCTGCTGAAGAACAGCTCACGGCAGAAGGCTGAGACCGATGGGCGAGCCTTCCCCGGGTACTTCACGCTCGACACGACGCTCAACGGCAAGACGGCCGGGATGCTGTCGGTGAACGCCACGACCGGAACGGTCTGGTACCACGGCTGGCATGGCACGTTTGTCGGCGAGAAGATGTTCGCCGCCTGAGCTTCGCGGGATTCGCTGTAGCTGAGGGTCGCCGTGATGGCGGCCCTCAGTGTTTCTGTACCCGCCGTACCTTCACGAGCTGCTGGTAGCTCGTCGCCGTTGGAGCCACCAGGCCGATGGTGTCATCAACGACTGCGATCAGGCGCGAGACAGGCTTCCAGCGGAACTTGAGGATCTGGCGATCGATCATCCGCAGGAACACCATTTGCGGGGCCGTTGTCGTCACTTCACCAAACGCGCGCCCGACGGTCGCGACCTCGGCGGCGGTCAGCGGATGCTCGTCGTCGGAGCCATAGCGCGCGATCCCACCGCGTCCCGTCTGGTGCCGGGCGAGCCGTAGGAGCGGATTGGTCGCCATCGTCTCGAGGAATGCGCCGGTGCCGCCTTCTGCGAGCTTCGCCGCGAGCAGCGGAGCCACAACGGCAACGTCAACGTGATGGAGCGCGAAGCGCCCGCAGACGCGATCGAAGAGGCCGTCTGGCGTCTCGGCGTCGACGACGCCTGCGACGAACGCAGCGTCCACGCCCACCGTCTCGGCCAGTTCGCGTGCGC
>CAIWTI010000234.1 GCA_903915545.1 uncultured Actinomycetes bacterium
CCTTCGCCTTCGCCGCCGTCTGCTGCGTGTCGTTCGCGAACGTGACGTTCGTGTACGACGAGGCGGGCGGAAGGTTCTTCAGGAGCGATGCCGGAATCACACCGCGCTTCGACAGATCAGCAAACCGCGCCGGGTGCGTGCCACCCTTGAGGAACAGGAGCTGGCCTTCATCGGAGTAGAGGAACTCCTCCCAGAGCTTCGCGGCGTTCGGGTTCGGCCCGTTCGCGTTGATCGCCTGCGCGTAGAAGGCGCCGTAGCGGCCGTTCGACGGGATCACGACATCCCAGTTGACGCCCTGCTTCTTCGCCTCAGCCTTGTACGAAAGCTGCAGGTAGTCCCAGTCGATCGTGATCGGGGTCTGACCCGACGCGATCGTCGCCGGCGTGGCATCGACGGCAAGGAGGTTGCCCGATGACTTCAGCTTGGCGAAGAACGAGATCCCGGGCTCGACATTCGAGACCGAACCGCCATTGCCAAGGGCTGCGGCGAAGACGCCTGCGAGGGCAGAGCCCGACGTCCGCGGGTCACCGTTCAGGGCGATCATGTTCTTGTACTCGGGCTTCAAAAGGTCGGCCCATGTGTGCGGGACGTTCTTGACGAGCTTCGTGTTCACGCCGAAGGAAACGACGCCCCAGTAGTCGCCGGCCCACTTGCCCGACGCGTCCTTCATCGATGCCGGGATCGTCGACCAGGTGCTCACCTTGTACGGCACGAAGAGGCCCTGCGAGGCGCCTTGGATTGCGAATGCCGGGCCATCGTCGACGACGTCCGGAGCACGACCCTGGCCCTTGAGCGAAACGATCGCCTGGTTCTCTTCGGCCGAGCTGCCATCAGGGTTCGCGTTCGTGATCTTGATGCCGTACTTCTTCTGGAACGTCGACATGATCTCGCCGTAGTTCGCCCAGTCGGGGGGCAACGCGATCGTGTTGAGCTTGCCGTCCTTGGTCGCCGCGGCGATCAGGTCAGCGGATGGGCCAACGTGGGTCGAGGCGGCTGCAAATGCCGCGGTGACGAGCGTCAGGGCGGCGGCGCCGCCACCGACGAGGGCCCGCCTGCTCGGCGTGTGCTTCATGAATCCCTCCAGTCGTTGAGACAGACGCCGCAAGACTGCGCTTCCGGCGCGGAGGCGTGGGTTGAGTCGCGGTGAACACGCCGTTACGGGGTGGAGCGCGGCCTGTCGATACGAGCGAGGTGGGTGTAGGAGTACTCGTCATGGACACTCCCAATCCCTTCCGTGCACCCGGCGAATGGCTCCGGTGTGCCTTGCACGCGCATACGACGAACTCCGACGGTGAGCTCGCACCCGACCGGCTGGCGCTCCACTTCGACCAGGCGGGCTACGACGTCCTGTTCGTCACCGACCACTGGGTTCGCACCGTTGTCGAGCAGCCGTTGCGGATCATCACGATCCCAAGCATCGAGCTCAACGCAACGATCGATGGGACGGGAAGTGATGCGCACGTCCTCGCGCTCGGGGTCGCCGACGATCCGATGGAGCCGGAAGCGTCCTTCCCGAACTTGCAGGACACCGTGGACTGGATTCGTGGCAGCGGCGGCCTCGCGTTCGTCGCGCATCCGTATTGGAGCGGGCTTACGAGCAACGAGTTCCGCAACTGCGTCGGGCTCTCAGGCGTCGAGGTGTTCAACACGGGTTGCGAGCTTGAGCTCGGCCGCGGTCTCTCGACGGTGCACTGGGATGAAGGGCTCGAGGCCGGCGAGCGCTGGCTCGGCATCGCGTCCGATGATTCCCATCTGCCGGGATTCGACAGTGGCTTCAGCTCCGTGTGGGTGAAGTCCGAGGAGCGGTCTGCCGAAGCCGTGCTCCGCGCGATCGACCAAGGTCTCTTCTACAGCTCAAACGGGCCGCTCATCCACGATGCATCGGTCGACGAGACGGGTGTCGACGTTGTGTGTGATCCCGCCCATCAGATCTCCCTGATCACCTTCCGCGTCTTTGGGGCGTCGGTGACAGCAGGTCGTCTGGGGCGCGCGAATAGTGCGCGCGTGACTGAGCGAACACCCGACGGTCTCGTCCGTGGCGCGCGTCTCAACCGGTGGGGATCGTGGCCGTTCGGTCGTGTTGAGGTCACCGATGCGCACGGGCGAAAGGCCTGGACGAATCCGCTCTGGTATCGCTCGTAATGGCCCTCAGGAACCGGTCTTGCACCTATTTGGTGGCGAAGTGGTGACGTCGGCCGAAAACGGGCAGGGGCCGTCCGGCGTCCCGCGTACACCGGGAGCAATGGCCCGCTGCGACCTCCACGTGCACACGGTGTTCTCGACAGATAGCGGGAACTTCGCGCTCCGTCGTGCACGTCTTGGCGAGTCCTTCACCGAGCCGGAGAGGGTCTATGACACGTGCCGCCGGCGCGGGATGAGTCTCGTCACGATCAGCGACCACAACACGCTCGATGGCGCTCTCCGCATCGCCGACCGGCCCGGCACGTTCCTTTCGGTCGAGGTGACAACGCGGTTTGAGGAAGACGACATTCCGCTTCATGTCCTCGTCTGGAACTTGACAGAAGAGGACCATCGCGACCTTCAGCCTTACCGGGCCTCGGTTGTCGAGCTCGCGGCATTCCTGCGCGACCGCAACCTGGCCCATGCGCTTGCGCATCCCCTCTACCGCATGGGGAAGCCGATCACCGTCGCCCACGTCGAGAAGATGATGCTCCTCTTCCGTGCGTGGGAGGGGCGGAATGGTGCGCGCCCTGAGTCGTCAAACCTCCTTGCCTGCCGCCTTGCGCAGGCGGCGACACCGGAGTACTTGCAGAAGCTGGCCGAGCGTCATGGCTTCGGGCCCTTCAACGACGGGCACATCGCTCTCACGGGTGGGTCGGATGATCACGGCTCGCTCGACATCGCAACAACCTGGACGGAGGCGCCCGGCACGAGCGTCGATGAGTTTCTTGCCTCGATCATGCGCGGCGAGTGCGTTCCGCATGGCGAGCATGGCTCGACCGTGAAGTTGGCCCATGCGGTTGGGGCGCTCGCGATCAACGCGTATCGGGCAAGCGGCAAGGAGCTCCCGCCGTTCGTTGCTGGCGGCATCGCAGGCCTCTTCGATAGCCCGACCGATGGGCCTGAGCGGCACGACCGGATCGTCGACGCAAGCACGGGGCTCGCGCGCCTGCTTGGCGGGAGTGCGCGCGCGGGTGGTGTGAGCCTCGATTCGTTCTCGACGATTGGAAATCGCCTGGCGTCGCTCGTGTTTGCCGGGGCGCTTGAGGCGCCGTATGTCGCATCGCTGCGACACCACTCCGGAACGCGGTCTGACATCACCTCGATCGAAGCCGGCTTCTTCGGGGTCCCCCGTCTCCGTCGTGAGCCTCGCGCACTGGTCTTTACAGACACGTTCTCTGAGACGAACGGCGTCGCCGGGACGATGCGACGTCTTGCCGCCGCGGGTGCCGCGCGCGAAATCGATCTCGCGATCGTGACTGCCGGTCGGGGCGAAGCGCCCCCCGGGGTCATCCACGTCGAACCAGATTGGACGGTTCGGCTGCCTGCCTACGAATCGCTTGAGCTTGCGTTTCCGACGCTCACCCGTGTCCTTGCGCGTGTCGAGCGCGAGAAGCCGGATGTCATCCATGTCGCGACACCCGGCCCAATCGGGCTGTGCGGTATGGCGGCAGCGAAGCTGCTCGGGATACCCCTCGTTGGCTCGTACCACACCGAACTCGGGCCTTACGCCTTGCACCTCACGCGTGATGCGCTGGTTGCTGACACGTTCGCGTTCTATGTCGACTGGTTCTATCGCCAGTGCAACCTCGTGCTCGCCCCGACGGCGACGGTCCGCTCGGCGCTTGATGCACGAGGCTTCCGCGGCAAGGTTGGACTCTGGGGACGCGGTGTCGACGCCGAGCTCTTCCACCCGCGGCGCCGCGACTCCGCACTGCGCGCGCGGCTCCTGGGCGACGGCGAGATCCTGCTTTTGTCGGTCGGCCGCATCTCGCACGAGAAGCGGCTTGGCGTCTTGCTTGACGCGTACCTCGCGGCCAAGGCCGACTTCCCTGGCCTGCGGCTTGCGATTGCGGGTGATGGACCAGCGCGGGAAGAGTTGGCTGCAAATGCTCCCGACGGTGTCACGTTCGTGGGCGAAGTGTTTGCTGACGAGCTCGCCGAGCTGTACGCGAGTGCCGACGTCTTCTGCTTCCCGAGCACCACGGATACGTTCGGGCAGGTTGTACTCGAGGCCGGGGCGAGCGGCTTGCCCGTGATCGCGGCAGCGGCGGGAGGAGCGCTCGATCTCGTGAAGCACAGCTGGACTGGGCTCCACGTTCCGCCTGAAGACGCCGAGGCGTTCGCCGAAGCGATCCTTCGCTGCGCCGTCTCGGACGGGCTTCGTCTGAGTCTCGGTGCAGGCGGTCGTGCCTTCGCTGTTGAGCGGGGCTGGGATAAGGCACTCGATCAGTTGCGACGCGCGTATCGGTCGGCCACGGCCGTCGACGTACCTGAGGTTCGAGAGGTTCTCGCCGCTTGATTTCTGCCCGGGAGAGGCCGTCGCTGGCACTCTCTCTGGATGCACACGCCGTCCCATTCACTGTTTATCCCGGGCTACGGTGCAAGCGCGCGCCTGTACTTGCCGGGGCTGCCAGAAGGCTGGACGGCACTTCAGCCTCCGTCGCCGCGCCGAACAGCCGGACTCCTCGACGCCTACCGCCGTTGGATCGTCGGCGAAATCGACGCCCGCCGCGGCCCAATCGAGCTCGCAGGGCATTCGATGGGTGGTGCGCTGGCGATTCTTGCCGCTGCGGCGAGGCCCGAGCGGGTGGAGCGGCTGGTGCTCGTGTCACCTGCGGGGCTGCCGCTGCGCAAGCCGATGCGGACGAGCCTGCTCGAGTTCGGCGTCCAGGTCGCAGCGGGGCACTACCCGCGGAGCGAGGCAGCCCGCTCAACGCGCGCGCTGCTGCGTGCCCCAGCTGACGCGCGGCGTCTCGCGAAGGCGGTGCACCAGGCCGACATCACGGCCGAGATGAACGCCGTGCGGAGCGCTGGGATCCCGACGACGGTCATCGCCTGTCTCTCAGACACGCTTGTCACTGTCCGCCACTGCCGGGTCGCAGCAGACCAGCTCGGGGCGGAGTACCGGGAGCTCTCGCTTCCGGGCGGCCACATGTGGATGTTGCGCGCGTGGGAGCGGTTCGGTGCCGTTCTCCTCGATTCCCCGCGGAGTACATTGACCGTATGAGTGATGCCACCGAAGCGCACTACGTCGTTGCGGGCATGACGTGTCAGCACTGCGTTCACGCAGTGCAATCAGAGCTCGCGGCCGTGCCGGGCGTCGCCGACGTCCAGGTTGATCTCGACACGAAGCAGGTCGTCGTTCAGGGCACGTCCCTCGACGATGCAGTGCTGCGAGCCGCGATCACCGAAGCCGGCTACGCGGCAGCCTGAGGCGCCCATGAGCGCGGTTGCGCCCGACACGCGTGACGTCACCCTCGATCTTGAGGGGATGACGTGCGCCGCGTGCGCGACGCGGATCGAGAAGAAGCTGAACAGGCTCGAAGGCGTTGACGCGACGGTCAACTACGCGCTCGAGCAGGCCACCGTTCATGCCGGGTCCGACGTGACGGTCGAGCAACTTCTGGGTGCCGTGGAAAGCGCCGGCTATCGCGCCACCGTCTCGCGCGGCGGGCTCGCCGCGGCTGCCGAGCTGGGCCATCCGTGGCGGCTGATCGTTGCTGCCGTGCTCGCCGCTCCCGTCGTCGTCCTCGGCATGATCTCCGGCGCGCACTTCAACGGGTGGCAATGGGTAGCGCTCGGGCTCTCGACACCGATTGTCTTCTGGGCCGGGCTGCCATTTCATCGCGCTGCGTTCCGCGCAGCGCGTCACGGCGCCGCTGCGATGGACACGCTGATCTCGATTGGAACGCTCGCTGCCTGGACGTGGTCGACGGTGGTGCTCGTGGGCAGCCTTGCGGGGGACACCTACTTTGAGGTCGCAGCCGCAGTCACCGTCTTGATCCTGCTTGGCCGCATGCTTGAGGGACGGGCAAAGAGACAGTCAAGCGAGGCGGTGCGGCAGTTGCTTGAACTCGGCCCACGCGAGGTCACCGTGGTGCGTGACGGGGCCGAGATCGTCGTCCCCGCAGCGAACCTTCTCGTCGACGATATGTTCGTCGTCCGCCCCGGTGAACGTGTTGCCGCCGACGGCGAGATTTCCCACGGTGAGTCGTCGCTCGACCGCTCCGTGGTCACAGGAGAGTCCGTGCCCGAGGACGTCGCCGTGGGCGATGCCGTCCTCGGCGGCACGCTCAACACCTACGGTCGGCTGATCGTTCGCGCCACGAGTGTTGGAGCCGACACGACGATCGCGCAGATCGCCCGGCTCGTTGCTGCCGCTCAGGCTGGCAAGGCTCCGGTGCAGCGCCTCGCTGATCGCGTTGCATCAGTCTTCGTTCCCGCCGTGATCGTGCTGGCGCTC
>CAIWTI010000235.1 GCA_903915545.1 uncultured Actinomycetes bacterium
GACGTTGACCGTCATCGTGTCTTCGTACCCCTGCTCTGCCTCGGCGAGGAACGCGTGTGTCCGCTCGACAAGCCAACGGTCGAGTGCGCGGTCGACGGGCGGCCCGCCATCGAGATCAGACAACGTCGGCTCGAACTTCTCGATGTTCGCGTAATCGACGAAGAACTTGACCGAGTTCCAGAGCGTCAGCAGCTTGCGCTTGATCTCGTGGGCCGGCCCGTAGCCAAACAGCAGGTTCTGGTTCGGCGGCTGCGCGCAGTACTGCCAGCGCATCACGTCGGCACCCATCTGCGCAAACGCATCCTCGGCCTGGATCATGTTCCCCCAGCTGCCGTGCATCTCGCGGCCGGTCTCGTCGAGCATCTTCTCGTACCCAAGCACGCGCTTGAACGGCGCCTTGCCGACGAGCGCGACGCTCATGAAGAGCTGTGAGTAGAACCACAGACGGATCTGCTCGCGCATCTCCGACACCCAGTCGGCCGGGAACCATTCTTCCCAATGGGCGTTGTCCGGAAGATCGGCGCCAGAGAGGCCACGTGACGCACCCGTCGCGTAGCCACCCTCCTGCCACGTTGGGTTCTGCCAGCCGAGCGTCGAGAACGGCACGATGCCGGCGTCGAGCCACACGTCTCCGACCTCAGGGATCCGGGTGACTGCCTCGCCGCACTTCTCGCAGGAGATCTGCACGCGATCGATCCACGGGCGGCGAAGCTCCTCAAGCTGCTCCATCCCTCCGAGGGCGCGCTCGGCAAGCTCAGCCTTCGAGCCGATCACGGTGGTGTGGCCGCACGAGCACGGGTAGATCGGCAGCGGCAGGCCGTAGTACCGGCGCCGCGAGATGTTCCAGTCGCCCATGTTGCGCAGCCAGTCGTCCATGCGCTTACCCATGTAGGCCGGCACCCATTCGACGCCAGCGTTCGCCTCGAGGAGGTCGTCGCGCACCTTGTCGACCCCGATGAACCAGTCATCGGAGAGGCGGAAGATCAGCGGCGTGTCGCAACGCCAGCAGTGCGGGTAACGATGCTCGTGCAGTGCCGACTCGACGAGGAAGCCCCGTTCGGCGAGATTGCCGATGATCTGGTCGGTCGATTCGACGGTCGACATCCCGTGGAGCCAGCCGAACGTGTCGTAGAAGTGGCCTGCTTCGTCGACCGGTGCAATGATCGGCAGCCCAAGCGCCTTGCCAAGCTCGAAGTCCTCGCCACCACAGCCGGGAGCGATGTGGACGATCCCCGTGCCGTCGTCGAGGGAGACCTCATCCCACGCGACAACCCGATGCTCAACCGCCTTGCCCGGCTCGAGCGTGTCGAACGGCCCCTCGTACCGGCGCCCGACAAGCTCGGCGCCCTTGACCGTCTGCTTGAACGTCTCCTCGGGATACCGCGCGACCGCAACCCATTCGCCGTTGACACGCAGGCCGTAGTCGGCCGCGGGGTTTACGGCGGCGGCGACGTTGGCGGGCAGCGTCCACGGCGTCGTCGTCCAGATCACAACCGACTCGCCCGGATGATCAAGTAGCGGGAAGCGGACGAAGAGCGATGGGTCGGTGCGGTCTTGGTAGACGCCCGACTGCGTCAGCTCATGCTGCGAAAGCGAGGTGCCACAGCGCGGGCACCACTCGGTCGCGCGATGACCCATGTAGAGCCAGCCACGGTCGTTGATGATCTTCAGGAAGCGCCAGATGTACTCGATGTTCGTGTCGCTAAATGTGAAATAGTCGTTGCCCCAGTCCATCCACTGACCAAGGCGCTTCGAGCCACGCGTCAGATCTTCCGACGAGCGGACAACGACCTCGCGGCAGCGGCGGGCGAACTCCTCAAGTCCGAACTCCTCGATCTCGCGCTTCGAGTTTAGTCCCAGCGAGCGCTCGACACCGACCTCGATCCAGAGCCCCTGACAGTCGAATCCGTTCTGGTACCGCTGGTCGAATCCCTTGAGCGCTTTGTAGCGCTGGAACACGTCCTTCAGGGTTCGCCCCCACGCCGTGTGGACGGCGAGACTCTTGTTCGCGGTGACCGGGCCATCGACGAACGACCACTTGGGGCCGCCTCGGTTACGCTCTCTCAGACGCTCGAACGTGCCTTCGATCTCCCAGGTTTCAAGGAGCTCGAGTTCCAGTGCGTTGTTATCGGGTTTGTCCGGGAGCGGTTTGAACATCCTGGCGATTGTAGTGAGGGAACAATGTGGGGCCTCCGGTCGTTGGTACCGGTGCAACCCTCGGAAAGGACGACATGGCTACTGAGGCAACGGAATCAACCTTCGATTCGGAGGTCATTGGAAGCGACGGAAAGGTGATCGTCGACTTCTGGGCGGAGTGGTGCGGCCCGTGTCACGCAGTGGCACCGGTGCTCGACCGCATCGCCGAAGAGCGCAACATCAAGCTCGTTAAGGTGAACATCGATCACGAGCAGGGTCTCGCGTCGCGCTACGGCGTGTCGTCGATCCCGATGATGGTGCTGTTCGAAAACGGCGAGCCGCAGGCTCAGGCCGTTGGTGCTCTGCCGAAGGGCGCCCTTGAGCGCGCACTCGGCTTGAGCGAGGAATAGCGAAGGCTTCCCGGCGTCTCGTGGAGCGGCCCCAGGGTCACTTCACGGGGCGCCGCGTCAGCCCGCGGTGGTGCCTGCAGCCCAGGTCGCAAGCACCGTGTTCTGGCTCGGAAAGGCCATCTCTGTTGGGATCTCCGCGGGCGCGAACCACCGGAGCTCTTCGACGTCGTCGTTCGGGATCGGCTCGCCGTCGGCGGTCACGATGTAGGTGAGGCCAAGCACGAAGTAGTGGTCGTAGGGATCGACCACGCCGCCGATAAACGCGACCGGCGAGACGGCGAGGCCGGTCTCTTCGAGAAACTCTCGACGCAGACCGTCCTCGGGCAGCTCGCCTTCCTCAAGGAAGCCGCCGGGCAGATCCCAGTAGCCCTGGCGCGGTGGAAAGCGCCGACGCCCGAGCAAGACGCGGCCGTCGCGAACGAGCAGCCCCTGCACGGCCGGAGCGGAGTTGCCCCAGAAATGCGATCCGCAGCTCGGGCACACGCGCGAGTTCTCGGGGCCGTCCGTGAGCGCTGTCGTGCATCGAGGGCACACCGTCCAACCGTCGAGAAATCCCACGGAGCCAGCTTATGCGCCGAGCGCGCCCTGAAGGACAGCGTCGGAGAACTTCGGCCAGACGTCTGCCGCCCACGTGTCGAACGGTCGATCGGTGAGGCAGGCGAGCGCGACTTCCGCCTCGGGATCAACCCAGAGGAACGTTCCTGACGCGCCGAAGTGTCCGAACGTCGAGGTCGAGTTGGTGAGACCCGTCCAGTGGGGCGACTTGCCGTTGCGTAGCTCAAGTCCGAGTCCCCAGTCGTTCGGTGTCTGTCGCCCGAACCCCGGGAGCACACCTTCGAGCCCGGCGAACTGCACCGTGCGGGCCTCAGCGAGCGTCTCGGGTGCGATCCGCCCCGGGGTGAGTAGCTCGCGTGCGACCTTGACGAGATCGGTGAGCGGGGCGACGACGCCCGCACCCGGCGAGCCTGCGAGCGGGAAGCCCCATACGTCGCGGAAGTAGTCGGCAAACGGCATGGCTGCTCTCGCCGCGACGTGATCGCCGAGGACGTCGAAGCCAGCGTTCGAATAGATCCGACGACGCCCAGGCGGCGCGATCGGCACGCCTGCCTCGAACGGCAGGCCTGAGGCGTGTGCGAGGAGGTGCCTGACGGTCGAGCCCGCCGGACCTGCCGCCTCGTCAAGATCGACGACACCTTCCTCGACCGCAACAAGCACCGCGATGGCTGTGGCGAGCTTCGTCACTGACGCCCAGGCAAACGGAAGCGACGTGTCGCCGTACGTCGCCTCGACGCGACCGCAGACTGCAACGGCCACGTTGGGGCAGCCCCACACCTCGACTTGCCTCAACGCCTCCATGGCTCGACACTACCGGGATGACACGCCAACGCATCTCGTCAGGTTCGACCTTCGAAGCCCGCGTCGGGTACTCGCGCGCCGTGCGCGTGGGCCCACACGTCTTCGTCGCCGGGACGGCGCCGATCATGCCCGACGACGGCGACCCGCCAGCAGGGGCCTACGAGCAGGCAGTGCGGGTGATCGAGATTGCCGCAGCGGCACTCGCCGAGGCGGGCGCGGCGCTCGATGACGTCGTTCGCACGCGGCTCTACCTGACCGACGCGGCAGACATCGACGAGGTTGGCCGCGCACATGGCGAGGCGTTTGGCACCGCCCGACCGGCAACGACGGGAATCGTCACGGCGCTGCTCGATCCGCGGTGGAAGGTCGAGATCGAGTTCGACGCCGTCATCGGCGACCACGACTAACGCACGGGCAGAGAGCGGCGATGTGCCGCGCGCGAGCTACATGCCCATGGCGTGGTACCCGCTGTCGACGTAGAGCGTCGTTCCGGTGACGTTCTTCGCGTCATCGGAGAGCAGGTACGCGGATGCGCCGGCGACATCGTCGGCGTCAATGTGGCGATGGAGGGGTGAGCGCTCCTCGACGATCGCTTCCATCGTCGGAAAGCCCGCGATCGAGCGCGCTGCGAGCGTGCGAACGGGGCCTGCCGAGACGGCGTTGATGCGGATGTTCTTTTGGCCGAGATCCCACGAGAGGTACCGCATGCTCGCGTCGAGCGTCGCCTTCGCAACACCCATCACGTTGTAGTGCGGCACGGCACGCTCGCCACCGAGGTAGGTCATCGTGACGATCGACCCGCCACCCGCAGCTTCCATCAGCGGCTCGGCTTCGCGAGCGCAGGCAACAAGCGAGTACGCGCTGACATCAAGCGCCATCCAGAATCGGTCGCGCGGCGTGTCGGTGAAACGGCCCTCAAGATCCTCAGCCGCCGCGTAGGCGACCGAGTGAACGAGGATGTCGAGCTTGCCCCCGAAGACACCGGAAACTTCCGAGAAGACCCGGGCGACGTCTTCGTCAGAGCGCACGTCGCACTCAGTGACGAGTGGACTGTTGACCGAGGCCGCGAGATCACGGACAGCCGACTCGATGCGCTCGCCCTGGTAGGTGAACGCCACCTCGGCACCGCCTTCATGCAGACGGCGAGCGATCGCCCAAGCGATTGACCGCTTGTTGGCGACGCCGAGCACGAGAGCCTTCTTCCCTTCGAACACGTCCGCGAGTCTAACAACGTGCGGTACCGTCGCACGCGATGGGTGTCGCGATCGTCACGGGAGCATCGTCGGGGATTGGTGCGGCGCTCTGTCGGGCATTCCGCAATCAGGGTCACTTCGTCGTCGGGCTGTCACGTCGCGATGCCCCCGACGCCGACGAGCACGAGGTCTGCGACGTGTCGGATCGGGCATCAGTTGCGGCTGCTGCCGCCCGCATTCTTGAGCGCCATCCGCAGATCGCCATCCTCGTGAACAACGCAGGCATTCCGGCGCGCGGTGGATTCACCGACATCGACGAGGATCGCATTGAGGTGGTTACCGCGACGAACTACTTGGGCTCGGTGTGGGTGTTCCGCGCATTTGAGGCGGCGCTTGGCCGCGGCTCGCACGTCGTCAACGTGGTGTCGGTCGCCGGCACCGTCGCCGCAGGGCCGTATTCGGCGGCGAAGCACGCGCAGCTCGCGTTCTCGCGATCACTTGCCGTCGAGCTTGCACCCCGCGGCATCTCGGTGCTGACGGTGAACCCCGGCTACGTCGAGACCGACGGCTTCCCACAGCGAGGTCGCCACGGACTCTTCGATCGCATCGTCGTCGACCCGCCGCTGGTTGCGGAGAAGATCCTTGAAGGGATCGCGAAGGAGAAGCGCGAGATGTTCGTTCCCGGCTGGTACCGGCCAGCAGCGTGGATCCAGGCGCTCGCGCCTGCCACGGTCGCGCGCCTGCGCGGCCGACGCGCGCACGCCTAGCGCTCAGGAGTAGTAGAGGGTGCGACGGGCGCGCTCAGAGCCCGTCTCGATCTGTGTCGCAAGCTCGTAGTTGATCGTGCCCGCATGGCGGGCGTGCGCCTCCAGCGGGACGCCAGAGCCAACGAGCGTCACCCGGGTACCCACAGCGGTGGGGCCGTCGAGCTCGACAGCAAACGCATCCATCGAGACCGTCCCGACGACGCGGGCCGGTTCGCCATCGACGAGCACCGTCGTGCCCGTCAGCCCACGCCGAAAGCCGTCTGCGTACCCGACGGGCACGATGCCGATCCAGGTCGGCTCGGCCGCGATGAACAGCCGCCCGTACCCGGTCGACTCGCCCGGCTGCAACTGCTTGACGAGCGAGACTTCGCTGTGCCACGAGAGCACCGGCTCGAGACCATCGTCGGCCGCATCAGTCTGGAACGGGGAGAGCCCGTAGATCGCGATTCCGCAGCGCACCGCATCGAGGCGAGCCTCAGGGATCCGCAGCAGCGCGGCGCTGTTTGCCGCGTGGCGCGTGAGGTGGGTGTAGTCGGCCGTCGCCTCAAGGAACCGGCCAAGCTGAATACGTGCGAAGTCGAGGTCGTCATCGGCGGTCGCGAAATGCGTCATCAGTCCCACAACATCGAGATCGGGGCGCACCAGCTCGGACATTCCCCATCGACCCATTCCCGTGTCCAGCTTGAGATGCACCGGAATGTCGGACGGGATGTCGCTACTCACCACGAGCTCAAGCCTGGCGTCGCGCGACTGAGCGACCTCACGGTTCGACGACGGACCAAGGACGATGATCCGTGGCTCGGGGAGTTCACGCCGAAGTGCGAGCCCCTCACTGACCGTGGCGACACAGAGCGCTGACGCACCGGCGCCCAGCGCCGTGTCGCCGCAATCGGCGGCGCCATGTCCGTAGGCATTCGCCTTGACGACTGCCCAAAGCTCGCTGCCTGACGCAAGCTCCACCAGGTGCTTGACGTTGCGGCGGAGGGCACCAAGGTCGATCGTGACTTCGTTTCGCGCCATCCCGCTCATGGTAGAGCGCGGGTGCGCCACGTTAAGTCTGGGTTCGCGACACGCCGCCGCTCTCAGGTTTGAGTAGCATCGCCGCCTGATGGCTCCGCGCGCTCTCCCCCCAGCGAGCGGTTCACGTTGTTTGCGCCTGAGTATCGGAGCAGCCACGTGAATCGGCGGTTCGGCCTCGCAGCTTTGCTCGCGTGCGCGTGTGCGCTCGGGATCCTGACGGCTGCCAGCGCAACGTCGACCAAGAGCAAGCCGAAGAAGAAGCCGACAACGACTGCAAAGACGGCGACGGCGAAGGCGACGACCGCGAAGGTCACGACCGCTGCGACAACCTCAACCAAGGCGACAACGACAACAGCTGTCGCTCCCTTGCCCGGACCAAACGACACTGCCTGGCTCTCGTTCGGAAACGACGACCAGTCGACAAAGGGCGTCATCTCCTCGACGATCACGGCCGCCACCGTCGCCAACCTGCACGCCCGCTGGACGGTGAAGCTCGCCGGGCAGGTCGTCGCGCAGCCCCTCTACTACCAAGGCATCGTCTACGTCGCGAGCGAGGGTGGCGACTTCGAAGCCGTGAACGCATCAACCGGCGCCGTGCTGTGGAAGAAGACCTCGTCGGTCGTCAAGACGCCTTCCTGCGGCTCCTGGGGGATCTCCTCGACTCCAGTGATCGATCTCGGTCGCCACCGCATCTACGTCGCCCAGGCGAACGGTCAGATCAACTCGTACGACCTGACAAGCGGCGGCCAGATCGCTGGGTTCCCGGTGAGCGTCGTCAGCTCGTCGGCCATGGAGTACGTGTGGGGCGGCCTGCGGATCTTCGGCAACCGGCTGCTCGTGGGCATCTCGTCGCACTGCGATGAGCCGAACGCAAACGGCGCGTATGCGACAGGCAAGCTCGTTGGCATCAACCTCGACAACACGACCGACAAGATCGCGTTCCAGCCCGTCACCGGCTCGGGGCATCTCGGCGGAATCTGGGGATACACCGGAGCGAGCGTGCAGCCAGGCGGCGGCTCGGTCTTCACCGCGACGGGCAACGCAATCGGCACCGATCCCGCCTGTAAGTGCCAGCACGACGACTGGGGTTACGGAGACGACATCGTGCAGCTCGATTCGAACCTCAAAGTGATCGCGTCGAACAACCCCGGCATCCCGAAGGCGGGCGATGACGACTGGGGCGCGGCGCCCGCGCTCTTCCAGCCGCAGGGCTGCCAGCCGCTCGCCGTCGCCGAAAACAAGAACGGGTTGATCTACGTCTACAACCAGAACTCGATCGCCTCGGGGCCGATCTGGTCTCTCGGTGTCGGCGATGGCCAGTCGCCGCTGCTCGACAGCCCGGCGTGGTCGTCGTACGAGCAGATGTTCTACGTC
Source organism: uncultured Actinomycetes bacterium (assembly GCA_903915545.1). Lineage (GTDB taxonomy): Bacteria > Actinomycetota > Thermoleophilia > Gaiellales > Gaiellaceae > PALSA-600. The sequence continues at coordinate 8,257 of CAIWTI010000235.1, forward strand.
GCTGGCGCGCGGATGCCCTACGACCGTACGCAGCCGCGCTCCGGTGAGGGGATCATCGCCATCAAGGTGGGCGCAGGCTGCACGTTCTCGGTCGCGTGGACGGCCCAGACGGGCGATGGCCCTCAGGCGCCGCCGATCGTCGTTGGCAACGTCGTCTTCGCCTCGGGCAGCAATCACAACGTCACTGCGTTCGATGCTGCGACTGGCAAGCAACTGTGGGTCGATACGACCCAGGGTCAGACGTTCGGCTCGCCGAGCGAGGCTGCAGGAACGCTGTTTGCTCCCGACGGCTCGTCGGTCACCGCATTCAGCCCCTAATCCGGACCGCTTAGATCGGCGAAATGCCGGCGCCCTCACCGGCGAGGGCGCGACGGATGCCGTGCAGCAGATCGGACGCGACGACCCCGCGCTGCGGCTCGACAAGCCTCGACGCAAGGCCGTGGGCCGTGGCGGCTGCTGCAGCTGCCACGCCGGGCTCAAGTCCCTTGGCAGCGAACGACGCGACGATCCCGGTGAGAACGTCACCCGACCCCGCCGTTGCGAGCGTCGGCCGACCAAACCCGGCAACGAGAACGCCTACGCGTGGAGTCGCGATCAACGTGTCTGGCCCCTTCAGCAGCACCGTTGAGCCAAAGCGAACCGCCGCACGACGTACCGCTTCCACCCGGTGTGCATCGACATCGGCCGCGTCGCTTCCGAGCAGCCGTGCGAGTTCGCCTGCGTGCGGGGTGAGGATCGTCGGCGCACGGCGCTCGAACGGCTCAAGGTCAAAGAGCGCGTCGGCGTCGAGCACGACGGGAACGGTGAGGTTCTCAAGCAGCACCCGGACGAGCTCGCGCGTTCCTTCGCTCCGACCAAGACCCGGCCCGATCGCGACCGCGTCGACGCGACCTGCCGCTTCGAGAATGCCGTCGGCCGCACGAGGGACAAGGCGACCAAGGGAGTCTTCGGGAAGCGGCACTTTGACGGCTTCCAAGATCAGAGTTTCAAGTGTCGGAAGCGCCGACTCGGGGGTCGCAAGCAGGACGTAGCCCGCATCGGCGCGGAACGCCGCCTTCGCCGCCAGCACCGGGGCGCCGATCATGCCGCGCGACCCTCCGACGATCAGGACAGCTCCAGCTCGGTACTTCGTCGAGGCGGCCGACTTTGCCGGAACCGCAGCAAGGACGGAGGCTTGGACGAGGCGATGTTCGGTCTCGGCAACCTCGAGTCCGATGTCTGCAACGTGAATCTGGCCGCACGCCCCACGCCCCGGCGACACATGGTGCCCGACCTTTGGCGTCCCGAACGTCACCGTGACGTTCGCTTTGACCGCCGCGCCAGGAATCTCACCGGTCGACGCGTCGACACCCGACGCGATATCGACCGCAACAACGGGCTTACCGATGGCGTTGATCCGCTCGATCATGCGTGCTGCGTCTTCGCGCGGCGCATCCTTTAGCCCGATGCCGAACAGTGCGTCAACGATCACGTCGGGTTCACCGATCTCGCCGAACCCCTCGACGACCGTCACGTCACGACCCGCCGCTTCGAGCACGCGGGCGCAGACCTTGCCGTCACCGCCGTTATTGCCATGGCCGCAAACGACAGCAACGCTGCCGGGGAACCGCCCGAGCACCACCTGCGCGACAGCCGTTCCCGCTCGTTCCATCAACTCGTCGAGCGACCCTGCGTACGCCTCTTCGGCGGCACGCACCTCGGCCGCACTGGCGAGTGGCGCGAACATCACGCGTCCTTCGCCTCACGCCAGGCCGTGCGCCCGTCAGGGGCCGAGGCTGAATCGAAGTCATCAGCCTGGAGCACGACAGCCACCGCCGCGGCCAGTTCGCGCGAGTGCGTCATCGACAGCTCGATCTTCCCGGCTCCCATGCGATCCGCGAACCGGCCCGTTCGCCCGGAGAGGTGCACGCCCGGCTTCGGGCGACCACGGATCTCAATCTCTTTCCAGGTGAAGTAGACGCCTGAGCCGAGTGCCTTCCCGATCGCCTCCTTCGCGGCGAAGCGACCGGCGTAGTGCTGAGCCGGATTTGGCTTGGCGTCGCAGTAGGCCCGTTCGGCCTCGGTGAAACAGCGGTCACGGAACCCCTCAGGGTGCCGGGCAAGCGCACGTCGCACTCGCTCAATCTCGATTAGGTCGACACCCACGCGCAGCGGCGGTGTCGTCACAGATTGGCCTCGAGCCATTCGGGAACCTGAGCGATCGACGAGACGATGCCGTCGGGAATGATCGTCGATGAGTCGAAGTCGTCGGGACGAAACTTGCCGGTGCGCACGAGAATCGTGCGGATCCCGTGTCGCTGCGCTCCCGCGATGTCGCCCTCAAGATCGTCGCCGATCATCCAGGCGAACTCTGCGTCGGCGTCAATTGCCTCGAGTGCCGCACCAAAGTAGGCAGGTGACGGCTTGCCAAGGACGGTCGCTTCGACGCCGGAGGCGTACTCAAGCCCCGAAACGAACGCACCCGCGTCGAGTCGTGGCCCTTCGGCAGTCTGCCACCACCGTGTCTTGTGGAGGCAGTAGAGGTCGGCACCGCCGTCGAGTTCAAGGAACGCGCGATTGAGGTTGAGGTAGTTGAAGATCCGCCCCGTCTCCTCGCCGTCTTCGTCGGCCCCGCCGATCAGCACGGCGTCAACGTTCATCCCCGCGAGCTCAACACCATCAAGGTCGTCGATCAGCCCCGGCATCGTGAGAGCCAGAACACGCTTGCCCGCAAGGGCCCGCGCAGCGACCGAACCCGTTGTCTGGAGCTCGTCGTCACCGACGTCGAACCCCAACGCGCGCAGGCGCTCGCCGAGTTGGGCGCGCGACATCGTCGTCGAGTTTGTGACGAAACGCAGCCGATGCCCGGCGTCGCGTAGCTCCGCGACCGCCTCGACGGCGCCAGGGATCGGCTGCCCCGAAACGTGCAGCACCCCATCGACATCGAGCAAAATCGCAGCCATGGGAACCGAGTCTAGATCCTCCCCCTGCCGTCGAGGCTCACGGACGTGAACGAAGAGCTCGTTGCGGCAGAGGTGGCCTTCCGCTTTTCGCGCTCAAGCGGGCCTGGTGGCCAGCATGCGCAGAAGAGCTCGACGCGCGTCGAAGCGCTGTTTGACGTCGCCGAATCAGCGGCGCTCTCGGTCAGTGAGCGCGAGCGCGTGCTGGCAAAGCTCGGCCCGGTCGTGCGTGCGATCGCGCAGGATGAGCGGTCACAGCTCCGCAATCGCGAGCTCGCGACGGGGCGCATCGTCGCGCAGCTCAAGGAGGCGTTGAAGCGCCGCCGGCCGCGTACGGCGACGAAGCCCACGCTCGCCTCACGCGAACGCCGCCTCGACACCAAGCGCAAGGCCGGCGAAACGAAGCGGCTTCGTCGCCCGCCCGCCGAGTAGCGCTACTGGATTGGCGCTAACGCCAATTTGGGCGGGCGTGGCCGTCGTGACGCGAGTCGACGCCGAAGCGAAGCGACAGGAGTCCGAAAGCAACACCCACACCGATGATGATCAGGAATGCGGTCATGTCTCTATTGTCGACGCTCCTAACGATAAGTTCAAATCGGGCTACACTTGTTATTGATTATGAAACGTGATCGTTCTCTTACGCTTGATCCGTGGCTCGGTGTCGAGATTCGCCATCTGGCTGCGCTTGAGGCGATTGCGCAGGAGGGAACGTTCGGCAAAGCGGCTTCGCGACTTGGGTACACCCAGTCGGCAATCAGCCAGCAGATCGC
>CAIWTI010000236.1 GCA_903915545.1 uncultured Actinomycetes bacterium
ACAAAAGCCCCCCTGTCGGCGACCGAAATCGCCGAGCTTCGCCGTCTTGACGTCGCCCACCATCTGCCGGCACAGAGCGACTACAAGTTGCAGGCCTCGCTTGGCGGCAGCCGCATCATCGTGCGCGCCGAGGGCTGCACGATTCACGACGCCGAAGGCAACGCGACGCTCGATGCGATGGCTGGCCTGTGGTGTGTGAACGCCGGTTATGGGCGCGAGGAACTCGCCCGGGCCGCGTACGAGCAGATGCTCGAGCTTCCCTACTACAACACCTTCTTCAAGACGGCGAGTGCGCCAGCGGTGCGGCTCGCTGCGGCGATCTCCGAGCGGCTCGGCGGTGACCTCAGTCATATCTTCTTCAATTCTTCCGGTTCCGAAGCCAACGACACGGTGCTGCGTCTCGTACGTCACTACTGGGCCGTCCGCGGCGAGCCCAAGCGTCGCATCATCATCAGTCGGTGGAACGCCTACCACGGCTCGACCGTGGCCGGTGCGAGCCTTGGCGGCATGACGGCGATGCATGAGCAGGGCGACCTGCCGATTCCCGGGATCGAGCATGTGATGCAGCCTTATTCGTTCAACCTCGGCTTTGGCGAAGATCCGGAGGCCTTCGGCACGCGCGCGGCGGCGGCGATCGAAGAGCGGATCCTGAAGGTGGGGCCGGAGAATGTTGCGGCCTTCATCGGTGAGCCCGTTCAGGGTGCCGGTGGTGTGATCATTCCGCCGGCGACGTACTGGAAGAAGGTCGAGGCGATTTGCCGCAAGTACGGGATTCTCATCGTCAGCGACGAAGTGATCTGCGGCTTCGGCAGGCTCGGCAAGTGGTTTGGCTTCCAGCATTTCGGCATCAAGCCTGATCTCGTCTCTATGGCGAAGGGACTCTCCTCCGGGTACCTGCCGATTTCCGCGACCGCGGTGTCGGCCCCGATTGTGGCGACACTGCGGGCGGCGGGTGGCGAGTTCGTGCACGGCTACACTTACTCGGGGCATCCGACCTGCTCGGCGGTCGCGCTTAAGAACCTTGAGATCCTGACCCGGGAGCGGCTCGTGGAACGCACCGCGGAGGACACTGGCCCCTACCTCGCCAAGGCGCTGGAGCGGGTGCGGGGCCACCGCCTGGTCGGTGAGGCGCGTTCGCTCGGTCTGATCGGCGCCGTCGAGATCGTCGCCCGACCCGGCACCAACGAGCGTTTCGGCGGCAAGGAAGGACACGCCGGACCCATCGTCAGGGATATCTGCATCCGTCGCGGGGTGATGGTGCGAGGCATCCGTGACTCTCTCGTATTCTGTCCGCCGCTCATCGTCACGCACGCCGAGATCGATCGTCTGGTCGATACGATGCACGCGGCGCTCGATGAGGCGGAGTCGATCCTGCGCGCCCTGCCTGCCGTTGCGTGACGGGGCAGGCGTGACCTCGGAACTGCCCCCGTCTGACCTGCTGCTGCGCGCCCGCGTGCATGAAGAGCTGCGTCGGCGTTTTGTGACCGGTAAGGTAATGCCGGGCAAAAGTCTTTCGACACGCAGCGTCGCGCTTGAGCTGGGTGTCAGCCAGATGCCGGTCCGCGAGGCTCTGAGTCGCCTTGCGGCCGAGGGTGCCGTCGAAATCCGCTCGAAGCGTCGGATCGTCGTGTCTGCGATGACTGAAGCGCGCTTTAGGGACGTCCT